>CAYPKC010000083.1:0-6193 GCA_964411215.1 uncultured Eggerthellaceae bacterium
CTCTGATGTATTGGGAAGGTAATTTCTCATCTGGTCAATCTTATCTTCGAGATCTCCGATAGCAAGTTCTTCTGAAAGATACTTCAAGACCTGCTCGGACGTTGCGCCCTGGCGTGCCTTGGCGCTCGTGAGAAGAGAGGGCGCCTGCGCACATGCACGCGCTGCTTCTTCCACGATCTGGGCAGGGGTCGCATTAAGGTCGTCAATGAGCGTTTGGGTAATGGCCTTGGCGATCAGTGCATGGCTCGATTCGCGCCATGCGATGTGCTCAAGTGAATCTGCATAGCTTAAGGCTAAAACAGGATTCTGCACGAGAAGCGCTAAGAATTCGCGCTCAAGATCAAGCCTGTTTTTCTCCGCAAGCGACAGACGGGGCTTAAACGTGTGAGGGGATGCCTGGTGCGACACTGCTGTCTGTGCCACCAGTGATGAGCGTGCATCATCGCGTCTGCTTGCTTCCTTATCGCTTTGTGGACGCGCGCCTTCTCCAGCAAAGGCATCTTCGCGATAGATCGGCGGCTTTTTAAGCTTCGCAAGCTGTTCTAAGACATCTTCTTCCCTGAAATGAAGCATGTTGGCAATTTGCGCCGCATAGTCTTTTGCCAGAATGGAGTCTTTGATGGGAGCCAAAATATCAAGGGCATCGGCAAGTGCCTGTGCGCGCCCTTCCGCCGTTCCCTTATCGTGTTTGGCCATGCGCCGTTCAATCCCGAATAAGATGAGCGGCTTCGCGCCATGAATTTCGCGCTTCATAGCCTCGGGGCCTTCCGCATCAATAAACTCTGCGGGATCGAGCCCTTTCGGAAGAGTGAGCGCGCATAGATCAAGCCTGCGTTTGCCCGCTTCCGGGGTAATGCTCTCGTCAATGAATTTGAGTGCGCGCTCGGTTGCGCGCTGACCCGCCTCATCGCCATCGAACAGATAGACAATCTTTTTGCCAGCATGGCGTGCGAGTTGCCGGATGTGATTTTGCGTCAATGCCGTGCCGAGCGTCGCCACACTATTGGTCAGTCCTGCTTGATGAAGCGCAATGACGTCGGTATAGCCTTCAGCAACAATAGCAATGCCGGTGGCAGCCATCTGCGCTTTCGCTTTGTCGAGACCATAGAGCACCTGCGATTTGTGGAAGAGCGGTGTTTCTTGAGAATTGAGATATTTGGGATTGCCATCGCCCAAAATGCGACCGCCAAACGCGATGACATTGCCTTGCACGTCGTTTATGGGAAACATGACGCGGTTGAAAAACCGATCACGCAACTTCCCATCTTTGCCTACCACAGCCACATTCACGTCGAGCATTTCTTTGCGCGTGAAGCCAAGGGATGTTAAGTGGGAGATAAGCGTATTGCCACCGGGGGCAAATCCGAGATTCCATTTCTTTGGAATGTCGCCTCCCAGATGACGCCCGGCTAAGTATGCGCGCGCATCGGCAGCTGACTGCGCTTTTGAACGCATGAGCTGCGTATGAAAGAACTCCGCCGCGCTCTTGCACGCCTCTTTGAGGCGACTCTTGCGCGCATGCGTTCCCGTGGCAGCATCGCCGCCCGACAGCTCAATATGTGCGCGCTCGGCAAGTTTGCGGGCAGCTTCTGGGAAAGAAAGTTCGTCTGCAGCCATGATGAAACCGAACACATCACCGCCCTCGTCGCATCCGAAACAATGCCAGAGCTGCGTTGCAGGATCGATCTTAAACGATGGCGTCTTTTCATGATGAAGCGGACAGCAGCACCAGAATTCACGTCCACGCTGCTTGAGCGGCACCCGCTCTCCCACGAGCTGAACAAGATCAGTTGCTTCCCTGATCTTTTGCATCTCGTCGTCGGAGATTCTGCCGTAAGCCATGTGCCCTTCCTTTGGTATCATGAAAATGACGTGTATAAAGGATTTTATAGCATGCCTTCTTTGAAGAATTCCGAAATACCATATTTGTCCCTCGATCCTGAGATTGAGGCGGCCATCGCGCATGACCGCGCAAGCGGTCAGGCGAATCCCTATCGTTTTGAGGACAAAGACATTGTGAGGCGCGAGAATCTGCCTCACGATGTTGGCAGTATGGCACGTCCTGCGTTTATGAGAGACGTCGATAAGATTGTCAATGTACCTGCCTACAATAGGTATTCAGGTAAAACGCAGGTATTCTCATTTCTCAAGAACGATGACATCACCCGCAGAGGGCTGCACGTGCAATTGGTTGCCCGCGTCTCGCGCGGTATAGGGCACCTCCTTGGACTCAACGAAGACCTTATTGAAGCGATTGCTCTCGGCCATGATGTTGGCCACACTCCGTTTGGACATGCCGGCGAGCGCTTCTTATCGAAATGCCTGCATGAGCGCACCGGCAAGTATTTCAACCATAATGTCCATTCGGTGCGCGTGCTTGATGAGCTCTATCCGCGCAATATTTCGCTTCAAACCTTAGACGGCGTGCTGTCTCATAACGGCGAATTCGCGACGCAGCATCTGGTCCGGGGCACGGTGGCGTCCTTCGATGAACTCGATACGTTGGTTGAACAATGCATTGCAGATGAATCGACGATAGCGACCTTGCGCCCCTCTACCCTTGAAGGGTGCGTGGTGCGTGTGAGCGACATGATTGCCTATATCGGTAAAGACCGTGCCGATGCCCTCAACATTGGCGTCATTGACGACCTTGAGATTTTCGACAGTGACATTATTGGCAAAGACAATGCGCGCATCATTAATAATTTGACGGTCGACATTGTCAATAACAGCTATGGGAAAAACAGCATCTCCATGAGCAGGGATGTCTTTCACGACCTCAAGCGCGCCAAACAGCAAAACTACGATGTCATTTATTCGCGCGAAGGCATGATTGACGACAATACGTCGAATCTCGTGGAGCAAATGTTCTCGGAGATGTATGAGCGGCTTCTGGAAGACCTTGCATCCGGAAGTGTTGATACGCCAATTTACAAGCATCACATTCTCAAGCTTGCCGAGACATCAAAGACGATAACGCCGGAAACCTATCTGCAGGAAAGCCCTGATCAGATTGTAGTTGATTACATTGCCTCCATGACTGATGGCTACTTTATGAATTTATATGGCCGTCTGTTCCCCGACCATGACAAAGAGATCAGGATGCGCGGATACGCGCGCTCATAAGAGGTTCATACACGCAGCGAAGCAACTCGGCGGACTGGCTTTCTCAAGAGAAGCAGCGATACGCGATCATTCAATGCGCGGGGACACGCATTAGTGGCTTGTATGGATGCTCAATCTACTGTAGAGATGCCTTGTAGCCGACATCTTCTTTGAGGTCTTCCCCGTCGGCAGCAGAGGTCGCAAGCTCATCGCATCGTTCGTTTTCAGGATGCCCGGCATGCCCCTTCACCCAGACGAACGTGGCTTCATGGGAATGAAGAGCCTCGATGAGGCGCTGCCACAGATCAACGTTTTTTACCGGCTTGTTGTTCGAGCCCTTCCAGTTCTTTTTAAGCCATCCGTCAATCCAATGATCGTTGAAGGCGTTCGCGATGTACTGCGAATCGGTATACACCGTGACGCGGCACGGGGCTTTCAGGCACTCAAGCGCTGAGATGACTGCTAAAAGCTCCATGCGGTTGTTGGTCGTAAGTTCATAGCCTTCCGAAATTTCTTTTTCGGTAATAGCACCTGATGGGCCGACATAACGAAGCAGCGCGCCAAAACCCCCTTTTCCGGGATTTCCGCGCGCTGCTCCGTCTGTAAAAATATCTACGTTTTGCAAGGGCGATTACAACATGGACTGGATAGCAATAAAGAGCGGCGAGAATGTCAAAGAAACGATGGTCATAAGATTGATAAGGATGTTCATCGAAGGACCAGACGTATCTTTAAAGGGATCGCCAACCGTATCTCCCACAACAGCAGCTTTATGAGCCTCGGAATTCTTTCCGCCATTGTGGCCCTGCTCAATGTATTTCTTAGCGTTGTCCCACGCGCCGCCTGAGTTAGACATAAAGATGGCAAGCAGCATACCTGTCGCAACAGCGCCAGCCAAAAAGCCTCCGAGCATGGCAGGATTGATACATCCGATAACAACCGGCACGATAATGGACAAAATACCCGGCAGCATCATTTCTTTAAGGGCAGAGTTCGTTGAGATAGCAACGCATTTATCGTACTCAGGCTCTGCCTCGTATTCCATAATGCCTTTGATTTCGCGGAATTGGCGACGCACCTCTTCAACCATGGCATGGGCGGCACGGGAAACGGCGCCCATCGTGAGCGCCGCAAACATAAACGGCATCATGGCGCCAATGAAAATGCCAGCAACAATCAAAGGATCGGTAAGCGAAAGCTCAAATGAAGGAATCGTGTGGTGCATCGTTGCCTGGAATGAGACAAACAGCGAAATAGCGGCAAGTCCTGCGGAAGAAATCGCGAAACCTTTAGCAATTGCTGCGGTGGTGTTGCCGACCGCATCAAGGGAGTCGGTGCGGTCACGGACTTCTTCGGGAAGACCGCTCATCTCGGCAATGCCGCCGGCATTGTCAGCAACAGGACCGTATGCATCAACGCCTACGGTAATGGCCGTGTTGGAAAGCATGCCGGTTGCAGCAAGGCCAACGCCGTACAAACCAACAACGACGCCGTTTTCAATACCTGCACCAGCAGCATTCGGGAATGCCATGTTGCCACAGAAGAATGCGCCGATAATGGCAAGGGCTACTAACACGATAGGCGCAATGGTGGACAGCATGCCCGTGCCGATGCCCTCGATAATGACGGTAGCAGGACCGGTTTCAGCAGATTCTGCGATTTTATGAACGGGCTTGTAGTGGTCTGAACAAAAGTATTCAGTGATTTTGCCAATGGCAAGGCCGGCAATCAGGCCACAAAGCACGCTGCCAAACAGCCAAATCGGATTTGCCTCAAGAGTCGATGAATTCCAGATGGCAAAGAGCACAAGAATCACGATGATCTCAATAATGGCCGCTAAATACGTTCCACGATTGAGCGCCTTGTGCAGATCAGCGCCTTCTTTGGTACGCACCGCAAAAAGACCGATAATGGATGTGATAATGCCGCATGCTGCAATGACGACCGGCGTCACTATTGCCCAGATGACGTCGTTGCCAAGGAAGTAGCCTCCCAAGGCGCCAAAGGTAACGGCCAAGATGGTAGGTGCAAGAATTGAGCCTGTGTAGCTTTCGAATAAGTCGGCACCCATGCCAGCAACGTCTCCAACATTGTCGCCAACATTGTCGGCGATCGTTGCAGGGTTGCGGGGGTCGTCTTCGGGAATACCAGCTTCCACTTTGCCGACAAGGTCAGCGCCAACATCAGCGGCCTTCGTGTAGATACCGCCGCCGACACGGGCAAAGAGCGCTACTGCTGAAGCGCCCGTTGCAAAGCCTTCGACCATGCCGATATGCTCATGCGCCAACGTCATGATCTCGCCCGTCGCATCAAAACCAGAAATAGCGCTGAAGACGAGCAAGATGAGCCAGAGCGACAATCCAAGAAGAGCAAACGAAGCTACGCACAGACCCATGGTAAGACCGCTTCTAAAGCTCACTTTCAAAGCCTTTGCCACAGAAGTCTCAGCCGCAAAGGCAGTACGGGTATTTGCACGGGTTGCAACATGCATACCCACATATCCCGCAGCAGCAGAAAGGATGCCGCCCGTGATAAAGGCAAGAGCTGTAATCCATGAGAGCGCGATAGCCATGATGATCGCGACAACGATCATAAAGATGACTAACAGCTTGTATTCGCTCATCAAAAATGCTTTTGCACCTTGCTGGATTTTCAGCGAAATGTCATTCATTTTCTCCGAGCCGGGGTCTTGTTTGATGACCCAGTTGCCAAGATAGGCTGCAAATATGATGCCGATAACGGCACATATAGGCGCGAGCCATGCGATCGATGTTGTCATGTATCCTCGCTTTCGAAACGCATGATAACAGCTTCAGCATGGCTCAAGGTATGCTGAAGCTGCAATCATTTTCTACGGGCAGACGTACTTGAACGATTCTAGGACACTTGCACGTATTCGGTGCGGATACCTCCGTGAGCGGTCAAAATGCAAGATGAGACTGGAATTGCCTGCTTCCAGCCTCATCAGCAAGGATCGCGTTATGCAGATCCTTCTATGTCTTTATAGGATTGTTCTATAAAAGGCGCTTTTGTGTCTACACGATGCCCTGAGCCATCATTGCCGTGGCAACTTTCTCAAAGCCTGCAA
>CAYPKC010000083.1:6203-6827 GCA_964411215.1 uncultured Eggerthellaceae bacterium
AATCGCCTTCATGGCCATAACGCTTAGCAGCATCATCGATGGCATTGAAGATGCTCACCATAATGCCATGGAGCTTCTCATCAACCTCTTCAAACGTCCATGACAGGCGCTCCGAGTTCTGAGACATCTCAAGGCCAGACGTAGCAACACCACCCGCATTGGCTGCTTTTCCGGGGATAAAGCACACACCGTTGTCTTGCAAGTAAGCGGTTGCATCCATCGTTGTCGGCATGTTGGCGCCTTCTGCAAGCACTTTGCAGCCGTTCTTTGCGAGAGCCTGTGCGTCTTCGATGAATACCTCGTTTTGGGTTGCGCACGGAAGAGCTATATCGCACGGTACTTGCCACACACCACGTCCGTCATGATATTCAACGCCGCCTTTGCGCTTTGCATACTCAGAAATACGCGCACGCTCGACTTCTTTAATCTGCTTGATAAGAGCAACGTCGATGCCGGCGGGATCATGAATCCAACCCGTTGAATCGGACAAGGTCACCACTTTTGCGCCAAGCTGCTGTGCCTTTTCGGTGGCATAGATAGCAACGTTGCCAGAGCCTGAAACGCACACCGTTTTGCCGTCAAACGAGTCGCCCTTGCTCTTCAAGTATTCTTGCGTGATATAGA
>CAYPKC010000084.1:0-6728 GCA_964411215.1 uncultured Eggerthellaceae bacterium
GGTTTTCAAAACGAGTTTGAAGACAAAGATCACGACCCTTCCATGATCCATGTGACTGCGTATAACGACGACGGCGTGCTTCTCGGATGCGCACGCGTTTTTCCGTCAGCATTCGAAGACGGCTTGGAAACAAAAGAGGGCAACTGGGTATTTGGAAGGCTTTGCGTGATTCCCGAAGCACGCAAAGGCGGCCTTGGCTCTCAGATCTTAGCCGAATCAGAAAGGCTCGCGCAGGCACAAGGCGCACAAGAAATACATTTGCATGCGCAATGCAATGCGCAGCACTTCTATCACAAAAGCGGCTATCAAGAATACGGCCCCATTGAGTTCGACGAACATGTCGAACATCAATGGATGGCCAAGCGCCTCTAACGCAGAGTGGGACAATAGGCTGCGTCCCCGTTGTCCCGCTCGCAAGAGATGGCGATGAGGGAGCGCAGCTCTTCAATGCCGCGGTCGTTTTGCGCGGATGTGATGATGACCGGCACGTCCTTGGGAAGGCCAAGTTGCTTTGCGATGTGCACTTTTTGCTGGCCTGCTTTTGCGTTTGAGATCTTATCGGCTTTGGTGAGTGCGATAGCAAAAGGAAAGCCTTCCTCAAGCAAAAACTGCACCATGTTGATATCAAGCTTGCTCGGTTCATGGCGAATATCAATCAGCGAAATCACCAGCGAGAAGTAGCGCTCATCATTGAAATAGCCTTCGATGAGATTCGCCCATCGTTCCTTTTCCGCCTTGGAAACCTGCGCATAGCCATACCCGGGAAGATCAACCAAATCAATGCCATCGACATCGTAGAAATTAATGGTTGCCGTCTTGCCAGGCTTAGACGACACCTTCGCTAAACCTTTGCGGTACATAAGCTTGTTGAGCAACGATGATTTGCCAACATTCGAGCGCCCGGCAAAGGATACTTCAGGGCGCACGCTTTCAGGCAGCTGTTCAGCTGTACCATACGCTGCATCAAAACGTGCCTTATGGAAATTCACGTGTTCGCCTCTTCCTTATCGCCGTTACAGATCATCCGCAATTATACGTCTCAAACTGCGCGGGAGGGTTCACGTCGCAAAACGGGGAGGGGAGCTTGCTGCCAAACCGCAAAGGAGAACCTCGCCATCAAACCGCAGGGAAGCACTACGTACCAAACCGCAAAGGAGAACCTCGCCATCAAACCGCAAGAGAGACTCTCACCAGACAATGTATATAATAATGAGCGGTATCGAGCAGGTAAGCCATATCAACAATGGCCAAGCATCAAAGAAGGCACGCACCATGGAACCATACAATCCGCATGAAATAGAGCCACGCCTCCAGCTTCAATGGGAGGAAGATGGACTGTATACGATAGATGAAACCTCTAAAGCGCCACGGAAATACGTTTTAGAGATGTTCCCGTATCCATCGGGCGATATCCACATGGGACATGTGTCCAACTACACCTATGGTGATTTGGTGGCGCGCTTCAGCAGGATGAACGGCTTCAATGTCTTGCACCCCATGGGGTGGGACGCGTTCGGCCTGCCGGCAGAGAATGCCGCAATCAAGCATCATTCTCATCCTGCAAAATGGACTTATGAAAACATCGACAAGCAGCGCGCGTCGTTTAAGCGCATGGGCTTTTCGTATGACTGGGATCGCACCGTCGTTGCGTGTGATCCTGAATACTATCGCTGGGGCCAGTGGATCTTCCTGGAGTTTTGGAAGCGCGGCCTGGTCGAGCGCCGGAATTCTCCCGTCAACTGGTGTCCCGATTGTGCCACGGTTCTCGCAAACGAACAGGTCATTCAGGGACATTGCTGGCGCTGTGATTCAGAAGTCGAAAAGCGCGATTTAACGCAGTGGTATTACAAGATTACCGATTATGCGCAAGAGTTGTTGGAAGATCTGAAAAAGCTTCCGGGCTGGCCGGAGAAGGTCAAGCAGCAACAGGCCAACTGGATCGGACGATCCGAAGGCGCATCGGTCGATTTCGAGCTGCTTGATGCAGACGGTGCACCGACAGGTACCACCATTACCGTCTTCACCACCCGCGCCGACACGCTTTTCGGATGCAGCTTCTTCGTGCTTGCGCCGGAGTACGCCGTCCTCGCCGATCTGGTGAAAGACACGCCGTATGAGCAGGAAGTCATGGCTTTTGCTGAGGCGGCAAGCAAGGTGAGTGCTGTTGAGCGTGCCCAGGGCGATCGCGACAAGCGCGGTGTCTTTACCGGCCGTTACGTGCAAAATCCCATCAACGGCGAGGCTGTTCCCATCTGGGTTGCCGATTACGTCGTTGCTGATTATGGTACGGGCGCTGTCATGGCGGTTCCGTGCGGCGACCAGCGAGACTTCGAGTTCGCGCGCAAATACGATCTGCCGATCATCCCCATCATCTTGGAAGAAAACGACCCGCTCTATCCTACGCTCAAACAGGAGAAAGGCCGCGTTGTCACGTCCGTTGAGTGGGATTGCGCCATGGAAGCGGAAGGCTATCTAGTTCAGTCAGGCCAGTTCACCGGCCTGAAGGGCGGCAAGCATTCGGAAGGCGAAGACGCGGTTGTGGCATTCCTTGAAGCGGAAGGCAAAGGCAAGCGCACCGTCGAATATCGCCTGCGCGATTGGCTGATAAGCCGCCAGCGCTACTGGGGAAATCCCATTCCTGCCATCCATTGCCCTACGTGCGGGGTTGTTCCGGTGCCCGAAAAGGATCTTCCGGTGCGCCTTCCTGAAGACATCGATTTGGCGGCTGGTGAGACGTTAGCCACCCATGCCGGCTTTGCCAATACGGTCTGCCCGCAGTGCGGCGGCAAAGCGAAGCGCGAGACGGACACCATGGACACGTTTACGTGTTCAAGCTGGTATTACATGCGCTATTGCGATCCGCACAACGAGCAGGCGCCGTTCTCGCAAGAGCGCATTGACGCGTGGATGCCGGTCGACCAATATATCGGCGGCATCGAGCATGCTATTCTGCATCTGCTCTACAGCCGCTTCTTCACCAAAGTCTTACGTGATGCCGGCATGCTCAACTTCGACGAGCCATTCACCAACCTGCTATGCCAAGGCATGGTGCTTGATGCAAACGGCGAAGTGATGTCGAAGTCAAAGGGCAACGTTGTCTCCCCTGAAGAGATGATTGCGAACTATGGCGCCGATACGGTGCGCATGGCCATGCTCTTTATGGGACCGCCTGAGAAAGAAAAACTGTGGAACGAGAATAACCTTGAAGGTATTTTCAAGTTCCTGAATCGCCTGTGGCGCCAAATGCATGATCTGCTCGGCAAGGCTGGCGAAGAGACGTATTTCGAAGCAGCGGCCGCATCTGCTGGAGAGACCCCCGCACTCTATGACAAGTTGCTGCGCGAGCGCCATCGCGTGGTCGCAAAGGTGACCGAAGACATTGAGCGTAATCAATACAACACGGCGGTGGCGGCTCTTATGGAGCTCTCAAACACGATTGGCGAATTTTTGCGCAAGGTGTCTGCCGACGAGAGAAGAAATGACCAAAAGCTGCAAACCCTTTCCGAAGAAGTCGTTGAGGTCATGGTGAAGCTTATCGCACCCATTACTCCTTTTGTCGCAGAAGAGCTGTGGCAAAAGCTTCTGGAGAAAAAGGACTCTGTGCATACGCAAGCGTGGCCGTCATTTGATCCTGCACTCACGGTTGCCGATGAGGTTGAGATTGCTGTTCAGCTCAACGGCAAAGTGAAAAGCCGCATCAATGTCAGCGCTGATGCGAGTGAGGCAGACATGATCGAGGCGGGCAAGCAGGCCATCTCAGATCTTCTGGAAGGCAAGAATATTGTGAAGGAAATCGCCGTTCCAGGACGACTCGTCAATATTGTTGCCAAGTAAGGTTTTAAGCTCTTACATATTGACGCAGTTGGTTTTCGTGCCGTCTTTCAGGTAAGCCATCACTTGATTGACGGCCATAATGGCGCAGTTCTCTTCGGCTTCTTCTGTCGATGCGCCCAAGTGCGGCAGCACAATGGCGCGTTCCATAGCAACGACGGCCGGATTTGCAAAGTCAGTGACATAGCGGGAGACCTTGCCGCTTTCAAGAGCAGCTGCCATAGCTGCGTCATCGACCAACGCATCGCGCGAGAAGTTTAAGAACACGACGCCATCTTTCATCTTGGCAAACGCGTCAGCGTTGATCATGCCACGCGTTTTGTCGCCAACCGGAACATGGATTGAAATCAGATCGCTTGCAGGATAGAGCTTGTCAAGGTCTTGCACGAACGTGAGTGTCGAAGAAATCTTTGCAGCATCTTCTGCGGTCAGGAAGGGATCATAGCCCACAACGTTCATACCAAGAGCTTCTGCCGCTTGCACAACTTTGCGGCCGATTGCACCCAAGCCAATGACGCCAAGCGTCTTTCCGGCAATCTCGCATCCCGCATAGGCCTTCTTGGCCTTCTCGGCAGACTTGCCAATGTTTTCATCAGATGCATTCTCTTTGACCCAGTTGATGCCGCCAACGATATCGCGCGACGCGAGAAGCATGCCCGCGAGCACCAGTTCCTTCACAGCATTGGCATTTGCACCGGGCGTGTTGAAGACGGCAACGTTTGCCTCGGCCATCTTCTCGAGCGGAATGTTGTTCACGCCAGCACCAGCACGTGCAACTGCCTTCAGGTTCTTGGGGATATCCATCTCATGCATGCTCGCTGATCTAACGAGAATGACATCAGCTTCATCGGGAGTGTCGACGATCTCATAGTCGTCCGTTAAGAGATCAAGCCCCTTCGAAGAAATATTGTTGAGGCAGTGCACTTTATAAGCCATAGCGGTTCCTTTCAATGTCTCTATGCTCAGTGGTAAAGCAATTCGTGTTTGAAGATCATTGGAGCGTCGTGTTGGCGCCAATAGCAACAAGGATGATTATAACAATGGCGATCACAGCTGCCCCGGCAAGAATGCCTTTAAAATACAGGATTCTTTGAGGCCGTGGATCGGGGGGCGGAGCAGGTTCGCGCCGTCCAATACGCGGCTCGCCTTGCGCGTGCAATAAGTTGGCGCGCCGCTCTGCCACGCCATCGCCAACGCGTGATCCTGAGAGGCTGGAAGAGAAATTGCTTGCGATATGACGCTGCTTCTTTGTTGGCTCGGCAGGTACGGCTTCTTCCATCTCTTCCGCGTGGTGTTCACGCGTATGTTTATGATCGTTTGTCATATAAGTCCTCCTGATTGTATGTGCAACATAATATGTATCTGTAAGCAATGTGGCTTCACAGCGTTACGGCTCAATCGGCATAGTGGCATTTTGCGGGGGAAGCTTCAGCAGCGCTTGCAAGAAATCCTTATCGCGCGCAATGATTTCACGCAAGCTGTAATTCAGCTGGCCGTTGTAAGATCCTTTATCGGCAGCCACGCCTTCCGCCTGCATGCCAAGCATTTCAGCGATCATCAACGCCCGGTACAGGTGATAGGCCTGCGTCACGACCATAATGCTTTCGGCGTTATAGACATATTTGGCTCGGTATATCGAAGCATACGTGTCATAACCTGCATGATCGACATAGATTGCCTCAGCGGGAACGCCCAGTTTTATGCAGTAGTTCTTCATGGCGTCCGACTCGTTGTAGTGAACGGTGGTGTTGTCGCCGCTGGCAATAATGGCGGGTGCTGCTCCGGCAAAGTAAAGGTCGCACGCGACCTCCAAGCGATCAGCCAAGATGTCGGAAGGGGTTCCATCCGGAAAAACCGACGCGCCCAGCACCACAATGGCGTCTGCATGCTTGTCTTGTTCGGTTATTTGCGCAATGGTATGCACGTTATCGCGGGTGCTCAAGATGGTGAAAGCGCTTATACCTGCTGTGCCAAGCACGACAATAAGGATAAGCGCGATGATAACTGCTAAGATGCGCCGCACTATTTTTGCGGGCTTTGATCGTTGCTGTGCGTGAGACATTATGAGCGCCGTCTTGTTTTGGCCTTCGCCATTTCCGCATCGTGTTGCTTTTTTGCGATGAGTGCTGCCTCACGAAGCGCCTTTTGATTCTGTAAAACGGCAGCACCCATTGAGCCTACCGCAGGGCCTTCCGTGTAATACTGGCCTTCAGGACCGCGATCGCGGTCTTCAACCATATTGAGGAGTTCTTGCTGCGTATGGATATTCATTTTCTTGTAAATGTGGTTGATGTGCGTTTTTGCAGTGCTGCGGGAAATGCAGAGCTTCTCTAAGATGAACGCGGCATTATGTCCTTTTGCGAGCAGGAACAACACTTCCTTCTCACGGTCAGAGAGCATATAGACATCGGCGATTTGTTCGCACCGCCGCATAAAGCTGCCCTTGCTCCTTTTCGGCTGCGCGCTCTCTTCCGCATCGGCATCAGGAGATGAGGAAAGATCTGGCGCGCCGTCAGGTGGTGCTGTTGCGGCAATGTGCTCTGCCTGATCAGGCATATGCGCAGCTGGTTTAGGTGTGGGTGCTGCAGATTCAGGTGCGCGTGCAGCAGATTCGTGTGCGGTAGATGCAAGAGGGATAGACGCCGCTGCCTCCTGATCATGAGCAGACGCATGGGTTTTTTCATGAAGGATCGCTGCAAGTATCGCACGCAATTCGCTATAGCGAGGAAAGATGGAATAGCTGATAAAAATCGCAACCGCCACAAGAAGCGCAAGCAGAGCAACATCACGCTGCATAACAGCGATATCCACGCCGTCAAAACCTGCGCTTACCGTCAGGTTCGCAATGACCATGCCGACGATGGCGGCGAACAGATCAGTGCCGACAACGGCTTTAT
>CAYPKC010000085.1:0-6725 GCA_964411215.1 uncultured Eggerthellaceae bacterium
AACAGAGCCATCTGGATTGTATAAGGGTGATTTATATGTGGTGAGCAAACGAGTACCATCCCCACTTTGCACCACTTCTTCAGACACGCACGTCTTATGGGTGGACATGACTTTTGCTTCCGACTCAATGCAGGCAGGATCATCTTGCTCGACATCCCAAATATAGGCATGACCTTTGCCTTGCACATCATTTTTAGGCTTGCCGACCGTAATGCAAAAACTGTCATTCACTTTCTCATGAATGCCATCTTTTGTTTTGTACCAAACCAAACAAGGAATGGAGTTAATGGTGGTTTCAAGAAACTGCGTTGTCTCCCACGCATCAGTGCGAGCTTTGAAGCCTTCTATCCAATGGCGGAAGCGAAACAGAATCTCTTCAGAGGGAAGAGGGGCTATCCAGATATCGGATAGATACGGCAGTAATGGTGCGAGTGATTCACGCATCTCTGGCGTCACAACGGCAATGACGTCGCTTGCCTGAGATGCCGTTGCAAGCAAATCCGAAAGGCAATCAACGTCGTTTTTGTCTTTCACCGCGACAATGAACAGGTCGGCGGAAGCATCACGAGCAGCGCTTTCGGCATTGACAGCGCTCTGCGCGCCTGCGGCACCTGTTGCCGATCCGCCTTCTTGTGCGGCAGCCGAGCCTTCACTTTCAAAGGTCGTGTAGGTAAGGTGGTGGTGAAGGGGTTCGATTAAAGGAGCATCTTGAAGAGCTGCAAAAGAAGGGTCAGTTCCTATAATCCTGATGTCTATCGAGCCCTTGTACATGTGCTGCTCCGAAAATAGTCAATAACTCCCCTTAAGATTCCTTTTCATTATAACGATTTGGAAACAATCACGTCTATCAAAGCTCCCTGAACCACGCAACAAACATGACTTGCCTTACTGATGC
Source organism: uncultured Eggerthellaceae bacterium (assembly GCA_964411215.1). GTDB lineage: Bacteria > Actinomycetota > Coriobacteriia > Coriobacteriales > Eggerthellaceae > MGBC163016. The sequence continues at coordinate 896 of CAYPKC010000085.1, forward strand.
AACGAGCCTTCGCTACGCTCGCTCTGATGTACGCTCCTGTATCTGCTATTTAACCCGCTAGAAGATCTGTTTTGCTCCTGCTTTCAACCCGCTATGAAGCCTGTTTCTGCTCCTGCTCGCTTTGCGTTTTTCGCGTTAAAATGCGCACCCATCGATAGCGATTGCACGTAATGCAGTTCGGTATGCATTTCAGAATTTGATCGGCCTTCAAAAAGCAGAATGTCACAACAGGCGGAAAGCCAAAAACAAAAGCGCTCAAATAAGCTGACGGAATAGTAAACAGCCACATAAAGAGATTGTCTACAATCGCTGCGTATTTCGTATTACCGCCGCCTGCTATGATGCCACTTTCAACGGGAAACTCATAACACGTACCAATAGTCGTCACACTCAAGACGGCCAAGAAGCTTACGGCCATTTCTTTAGCTTCAGCGGACACGGTATAGAGATCCACGATGGCGTCTTTGCAGATAAACATTAAAGCGCCAAAGACTAGCCCAATAAGAATGAAAATGACTTGCATCGTTTTTGCATACGACTTCACAAGATCGAATTTGCCTTCGCCAATAGTCTTTCCCATGGTGACTGAAGCCGCATTAGCAGAAGACATGCCAACGACCGCGAATATTTGGAAGATGACTATCGCGATACTGTTTGCTGCAATCACCGTTGCATTGATATGGCCAAGCACCGCTGTTTGTGTTGCTTGCGCAACGCCCCAGAGCATTCCGCTTAGCACCACAGGCGTAGAGGTTCGGATAAAGCGTCCAAGAAACGTAAAGTCGAATCGAAGCAGTTCAGGCAGTTTTGTCTTCAGCTTTTTGTCGATACAAAGCATATAGACCACGATAATGATCAGTTCTGCAATACGACTAAACAACGTTGCCACAGCCGCACCGACAATGCCCATCTCCGGCGCTCCGAAATTGCCATAGATGAGACAGTAGTTCAAGCACGCATTAATAATGATCGTGCTGATGGACATGACCGTTCCAATCATTGCCGTCTCTACACTTTGCATGGCATACATAAGTGAATAGGAGATTCCAAAGATCATATACGTCCAGCAAATTACTTGAAGGTAGCGCACGCCTTCTTCAATAACCGCTTCATCATTCGTGAAAAGACCAAGCACCTGATAAGGAAGCGTAATTGAGATTGCAAAAAAGATAATGCCGACTAAAAAGCCAATTTTGACGCCAATGTTGATGATCTGCTTGATTTCGCTAATGCGCTTTTGTCCCCAATATTGCGATGCCAAAACCACAATGCCCATGCCAATGCCGAAAATGATTTGCTGCAAGGCAAACTGAATCTGGTTAACAAGCGTTGAGCCAGAAAGAGCAAGCTCGGTATAGGTTCCGAGCATAAAGTTGTCTACAAGATTGACCGTAAGCGCTGCCAATTGCTGGAGCGTAATGACAATGAGCAGCGGAAAGAAGGTTCGATAGAAATCTTTATCTTTCGTAAAGAGCCCTAAAACCTTTTGTTCCCTATCGGACGGAAGGGCCACGAAATTCTTAGCCGCCATACATAATCCCCTTAAAACATCAAAAAACATCAATTATGATAATGTATCGCAAACTCCTTTATTCAGCGGCTCCTTTTCCAAAAGCTTTCATCAGAAGAGCGACAATGCCGCAAAGAAGACCGCCTAAAGGCCACGGCAGCCAGAAGAATTCAGAGATATGCGCGCTTCCTGCTCCTGATATGCTCGTTTGTGCAAGAGGAACAAAAAGAAGACCGAAAGCTATGATAGTTGCAATGATCATAATAGTGCCGCAAAGAGCGCCAATCCGCTTGTCGCTTCGTTGAGTGTAAAAGAAAGCCCGAATGGGTATTCGGGCTTTCGTAACCATGTTCTGAGCGATAAGGATTTGCTGAAGCTCACCCAATCTTTACGGACGTTGGCCCATGCCGCCTTCGAGCGTCAAGGTCTCGCCGCTCATAAACTTGAAATCCGGATTTGCAAGCTGTACCACAACGCGTCCGATTTCCTTTTCGACATCGCCATAATGACCCATCGGAGGCATATGGACATTTGCCTCAAAAGCATCGGGATATTCATCTTGGAATTTCTCCAGTGCTGCTGTCCAGGCAAGCGGGCATACTACATTGACGTTGATGCCATCTTTGCCCCACTCAGTAGCAGCAACACGCGTCATACCGCGAATGCCTTCTTTTGCTGCCGCATAGGCTGCCTGCCCATAGTTTCCAAACAGACCAGCGCCTGAGGCAAAGTTAATAACAGAACCTTTTGTTTCCTTGAGATGAGGATAACAAGCTTGCATGTAATAGAACGTTGCATAGAGTCCTGAATAAATCGCTAAATCAAACTGCTCAGTAGTATGATCAGCCAGCGGAACACCAGAGGCAGATGCCTGTGCATTATTAACGAGCACATCAATGCGCCCAAACTCGGCGATTGCAGTATCAATCACTTTCTGAACCACAGCTTTATTGTCAGAACCAGCACTAACATCAGCCTGAATCGGCAATACGCGGATACCAAACTCAGCCTCAAGTTTCTCCTTTGCAGCTTCAAGCTTCGACACATTGCGCCCAGTGATCACGAGATTTGCACCTTCACCCGCATATGCACGCGCGATACCGTAACCGATCGAACCTGCTGAACCATCTTTAAGTCCAGCAAAGCCTCCACCGGTAATAATTGCTGTTTTACCCTGCAGAAAACCCATATCGATCCTTTCGCTCTGCGGTATGTTTGTATAAACGAATGTGCGTTCCTCCGTCGTCATTCATAATAGCCGCAAATCTGCTTTGACAGAAGCTTGAGCGCTCTCTTGTTTGATTGACTGACACAATGTGGTATATCTATCAGAATCATAAGCGAAGACTAGGTGCTATCTGTTTTACCGATTGACAGAGGCTTTCTGGATGATCGACGTCGCGGCAGACAGATGCCGCGACAGACAGATGCATGCAATATAAAGGGGCACATCATGGGTTGGTTTGGCCGGAGAGAACTTGAGCCGTTTTCCACTGATGAGGAAAAGGCTCGATTGAATAAAGGTGGAGCATATGATAACTCTACAGAAGCCCGCGAAAAGGGCGCCCAAGCGATGAGTGCCATTGTGGAAAAATTCGGAACAGTGCCTTCACTGCAAGATGAATCGCTTATTGCTATTCAAGAAGAGTCGAAACTTCCCCCACGCCTTGCAGCTATGTGTGCGTGGTCTGAAGCACTCCTTACCGATCCTCAGGCACGCGAGAATGTCAACAAGCAGACGTCTGTTTTACTCGGACGTCATTTTGCTAAGAATTTCCCTGCCTATAACGAATTCATCGCAGGAAGGCATGATCCCGAAGAAGCCGAGGTTATCATGGGTCTTTCCTGTAAGATTTCAAAAGCATTTACTGATTAATACCCCTGTCGTCCATCTTTATTTGAGATACGACAAGTGCATCATTTCTAAGCTTTTAGATCTGAGACCACAGTGCCTTCCGCTGAAAGTGTGATAACGCGCACTTCAACGGAATGATTGCATGCATCCGCTGCTCTTATCACCGCTGTCTCTAGACCACCACAGCATGGAACCTGCATTCGAACTACAAGCACATCCCGTATATTGTTCTTGCTTATGATTTCAGTAAGTTTTTCTGCATAATCGACACCGTCGAGTTTGGGGCATCCAATCAAACAAATGCGCCCCTTCATGAAGTCATGATGAAACCAGCCATAAGCAAAGGCAGAACAATCGGCAGCTACAAGCAGTTTTGCATCTTGAAGATAGGAAGCAGTAGAAGGGACAAGCTTAATCTGTACAGGCCACTGTCTCAGCTCCGACGGTACTGCTTTGCCCTCTTGTGTATTATTGAAAACACTGTCTGGCTCTTTGCTTGCATCGTTTTCATCTTCTAGCGGGCTAAGCGATGAAGCGTCTTTGCGTTCAAGGGATCTTGCAGCACTTCCAGGACATCCTGTAAGAGGCATTGTTGCATGGGCGGCCTCACGCGCCCTTCGCATCTGCTCAGCAATAACTGCCGCTTCATTATAAGGAGCAGCCTCACGCTCAACAAATGCTATAGCATCAGCGGGACACGAAGGAAGGCAATCACCCAGTCCATCACAATAATCATCGCGAATGAGCTTTGCCTTCCCGTTAATAAGCTGGATTGCTCCCTCATGGCAAGCATCAACGCAGAGCCCACAACCGTTACATCTATCTTGATCGATCTCTATTATTCTTCGCTTCAAGACTGCCTCCCTTAAAACCAGTCACTATAGACCGCGAGGCTGCAATCATCTCTCTTCGCAGAGAAAATCGATCAAGAGATCATCGCTTCAATCTTGCCAGTTGTAAACCTTGACAAGCATGACCTCCATACGGTCTGGAGTTACGTCGCCATCATAGTAGGATGAAAGCTCATTTGCTACCGCCTCATCACGTATACTCATGAACTCCCCAAAATCAACGCCTTTGTCGGCAAGCGATGGAATACCGATGCGCTTCATGAGATAACGCACGCCATCTGCCACAACTTTGCCGATATGCTCATCATCGACATCTACTACGTCGATCATCATTGCATTACCAAGCTTGCGAATCTTGCCAGGGTGATCCTGCGCAGAAAACTCAATTGTGGCAGGGGTGGCAGCAGCAACGGCAATGCCATGGGGAATACCGAATTCATGACCCAGTATATGTGCAACCACATGCCCCACATGGCAATTGTCTTCGCTAAAGGCGATCCCTGCAAGATTTGCGGCAAATGCCATATGCTCACGAGGCTCAAGCGCATTCCTGTCTTCAACAGCTTTGGGAAGCCATTTTGCGATTTGCTCAATCGCCTCATAGGCAAGCATTTCGGTATGCGCAGTACACCCTTTCGCGCATAAGCATTCCACTGCATGTCCAAATGCATCCATTCCTGTTCCGGCGGTAAGACCAGCAGGCGAGCCAAGCGTAAGCGTGGGATCAACGATAGCCATTGCGGCACTACACGGCAGACCAATCTTTGTGTCATTCTTTGGATCATCGATGACAGCCATTCTTGTCACTTCCGAACCAGTACCTGACGTTGTCGGAATAGCAATAACAGGAAGTGCTGGCACCTCGAATACTTTGGCGCCAGTAAGGTATGATACGATTTCGTCGAGCACTTCGTCGCCATTCGACACAACTACGCCGAGAGCCTTAGCCGTATCAAGAGAGCTGCCTCCGCCAATACCTATTATGCCATCGGCTTCATGGGCGCGCGCAACAGCTGCTGCTTCGCGTATAGTTGTCGCGGGGCAATCGGGAAGCGCGCAATCCCACAGAACGGTCTCTATTCCCGCCTGCTCAAGCAATGTGACAACGCGTGACGGATAACCAATCGACGCGATTCCTTTATCGGTCACAACAATGGCTCGCGAAATGCGCAAATCCTTTGCCTGCTCGCCGACACGCTCAAGCGTGTTAGCGCCAAAAAGGACAGGCGCCACCTGTTGATATATTCCTGTAAGCATTACCATCATCTCCTTACACTGAACGAACTTGCATTCAGCCTTAACGAAACACAAGGAGGGCAACGCTGTCACGTTGCCCTGAATTCCAATTTGGCTACGATGCAGGTTTGCCCCGCATCTATAAATCCATAAGGATAGTGATATCCGCAAGCCTAGAACAGGACAACGATGACTAAAAACGAATTTTTGATTAGGCAACTCGCCCAATCAAATAGGCAGGCGAGAAGGATCACTTCTCAAAAAGATAAGTCCTAGAAGAAATGCAAATTGATTATCAGGCATAGTGTCTAGATCGAGTATCCTTTTTGCCTGTTTTACCCGATAGCGTACAGTATTAGGATGCGAACATATAACCTT
>CAYPKC010000086.1:0-6663 GCA_964411215.1 uncultured Eggerthellaceae bacterium
GGTGTGCACCTCAAGACCGATAACGGCTTCATAATCACGCAGTGCTTCTTCGTACGTCATCATGCAGCATCACCACCCTTCCCGGCAAAATCGGGCGCAATGGGTGCGCATCCGTATTCACTTTCGAGTGCTGCTGCAACGCGCAGCATGTTTTCATCCTTAAACGCAGGCGATATCAATTGCACGCCAACGGGCATGTTCGTTTCTGAGCCTAACCCGACCGGCACCGACATGCCGCCGTTACCCACAATGTTGATCGAGATGGTAAACATGTCTGACAGATACATTTCAGTCGGGTCAGTCACTTCGCCGAACTTGAATGCGGTGCGCGGTGCGACCGGCGTCAGAATGCAATCGACCTTCTTGAAGGCTTGCACATAATCGTTCGTGATCAACGTGCGGATCTGCTGCGCCGGATAATAATAGCGATCATACACGCCGGAAGAGAGCAGATACGACCCGAGCATAATGCGGCGCCGCGCCTCAACGCCGAAGCCTTTTGCCCGTGATTGCTCGTATTGCGAGCCAAGGTCGGCATGACCGGGATCGCAATAGCCATACCGGACGGAATCAAAGCGCGCCAAGTTGGAGAACGCCTCGCAGGGACCAAGCACATAATAGGCACTCATAGCTGCTTTTGCGTTCGGCAACTCGATTTCCACCAGGTTTGCGCCCTGTGCCTCAAGTTTGTGCGACGCTTCTTCGACTTTTTCACGAACCTCGCCTTTCAGGCCTTCGGCTTCCATGAAGGCAGGAACGATACCGATGTTCATGCCGCGCACGCCGTCTGCCAATTGCGCCGTAAAGTCGGTGTCCGAAGGCTGGCTCGTGCAATCGAGCGGGTCATGTCCTGAAATCGCATTCAGGACAAGGGCGGCATCGCGGACGTTTCTCGCAAAAGGACCAACTTGGTCAAGCGAGCTTCCAAAAGCCACGATGCCATAGCGTGAGACAACGCCATACGTGGGCTTGATGCCTATGACGCCGCAAAATGCAGCGGGCTGTCTAATAGAGCCGCCGGTATCCGAGCCAAGCGTTGCCGGCACCAGACCGGCCGCAACCGCGGCAGCGCTTCCGCCGGAAGAGCCGCCCGGGACGCGCGCGAGATCCCACGGATTATGGGTCGGCCCGAATGCGCTTGTTTCCGTGGAAGATCCGAAGGCGAACTCATCCATATTCAGTTTGCCTACTGGAATCATATGCGCATCAAGCGTGTTTTGAACGCTGGTTGCGGTATAGAGCGACTGGTAGTTCTGCAACATATTCGACGAGCACGTGGTGTGGGTGCCCTGAAGGTTCATGTTGTCTTTGTAAGCAATGGGAATACCAGCAAGCGGCCCTAAATCAGCAAACGTCTTGTCCTTGATGCAGGCATCGACTTTGGCCGCTGCCTCTAAGGCAAGGTCGGTGGTCACTTCTAAGAACGCGTGCACGTCTTTGTCGGCGGATTCAATGCGCTCGAGGGTTGCTTGCGCGATCTCAGTTGCCGAGACTTCCCCTTTTGCCAGCGCATCGTGCATGCGCGCGGTATCGGTCAAAAGTATGTCATGTGCCGCAAGAGCCATTAGCGATCCCCTCCCTCGCCGAGGATTGAGGGAATCAGAAAACAGCCATCCTGCTGTTTGGGCGCGTTGGAAAGAGCATACTCTTGGTCAAAGCTTGCACCCACTTCATCTTCACGCATGACGTTTGCAAGGCCGCCAATCGGATGGAACGTGGGCTCAACTCCTTCAAGGTCATAGGCAAGAATCGGAGACAAGCTCTCTATGATGTTGTTCAGATCTACCGTCATAGCCGCGACTTCATCGTCGCTCATCCCGATGCGCGTATATTCGGCGATATCCCGCACATCTTTATCACTCAGATGCTCGGCCATAAAACCTACTTTCAACTTCGAAGAAACATTGTTTTCCATAATATCATCCGCCGCTTGCGCGAAACGGTTTTGTTCACAAGCGCGAAATGCACGCAATCATCTGCATACGCGCCGTACACCGTAATCAAGCGATAGAACGCAAGGGCGGCTGATACACTTTACCAAGGTGCTGCTTGGTGATCAAACAGAGTATGTAAGAATGGATATTCGCTTCAAGCGGCGCATCTTGATCCGGCTCCGCACAGAGTCTGCCGGATTTCTTTATCAGCCAGGAAGGGAGAGCATTTAATGGGCATTTATGTCATTACGGGCGCATCAAGCGGTATTGGCGCAAAGACTGCAGAGGTGTTGCGCGCCAAAGGCCACGAGGTCGTCAATGTCGACTTCAAGGGCGGCGATATTACCGCCGACCTTTCTACGAAGGAAGGCCGCCAACACGTAATCGACGAAATTCACGCGCGCTATCCGGAAGGAATTGATGCACTTGTCTGCAACGCAGGCGTGTCCGGTGGAAAGGTTCCGATCAAAACGATTCTGGCACTGAATTACTACGGTGCAACCAATCTCGCGCGTGGCCTGCAAGGCCTGCTTGAAAAGAAGCACGGCAGCTGCGTGATGATCTCTTCGAACTCGATCGCGCAAGGTGCCGCACGTGCCGATGTTGCAGGTATGCTCACTAATCGCACGAACGAAGATCGCGTGTTAAAGCTTGTCGAAGATGTCGATCCGGCTCTCGGACATATTTACTACGCATCTTCGAAATATGCACTCGCCCGCTGGGTGCGCAGAATGAGCGCAGACTGGGCATCAAACGGCGTGCGCCTCAACGCTATTGCTCCTGGCAATGTTCGCACGGCCATGACCGCCAACATGCTTCCCGAGCAGCGAATCGCTATGGAAGCCATTCCCGTTCCCACGCACTTCCGCGAAGAGCCTTTGATGGATCCCGAAGAAGTAGCCAACGTCATTGCTTTTGTGGCCTCCCCTGAAGCAAAGGGCTTAAACGGCGTGGTGCTCTTTGTCGATGGCGGCACTGACGCATTGTTGAATTCCGAGAAAGTTTACTAGGAGGCAGCTATGAACATTAATGACTATGTAGCGGGCATGATGGAGAAGGATCATGAAAAGCTGGCATCCTGCTTCGGAAGGTATTGCCGCTATATTGACTACTGCCCGTCCACCGCTGATCGTGAAAACGTGTTTCTGTACGGCGCAAACGCAATCGAAATGTACTATCACAACAAGTTCATGTTCAAGGGGTTCACGATGCATGATCCCCAGGTTATCGACGACGAAACGGTGAATTTCTACGTTGATTACAATGGCGTTATGATCCAAGCGATTGCGCAGATCGGCGGATTTGTCGAAGAAAACGGCAAAACGCTGATCAACGAGCTGATCATTCGTCCTTCGTAGATACGCGCCACAGGCGGGTTGGGTAAACGCCCGCCGAAACGTGGTTGGGTAAAACGCACAAACGCTTCTGACTTATCGCACATTGTGCACAATAATGCGTGAAGAAGGCGCCGTATACGCGCTATTTATTCCGCATAAATGTTTGCGCCCAGAACCGCTCAATCGCACGAAAAAATGATTATAATACTCCCCTAATATTGAATATACATTCCGGGATATTCAAGGAAAGGGGATGAATAGAAAGTATGAGGATTGGCATTCCTAAGGAGCCTGCCGAAGGGCAAACCTTAGTCTCTGCCTCACCTGACACGGTTGGTAAGCTCATCAAGCTTGGCTACGACGTGTGCGTTGAATCTGGCGCAGGCTTAAAAGCAAGCTATAGCGATGAGGCTTATCGCGCGGCAGGGGCAGAGATTGTAGATAAGGCTACGGCGTGGGGCTCCGATATCGTCACGTGTTTGGATACGCCGACTGACGAAGAACTCGCTTTGATCAAGCAAGGCGCAGTGCTTTTGGGACGCATGAATCCAAACATGAACGAAGGTGATGTTGAGAAATTCAAGAACATGGGCATCACCGCCTTGGCGCTCGATATGGTGCCAAGAACATCACGCGCACAAGCGCTCGATGTGCGTTCATCCATGATGAACGTCGCGGGCAATCGTGCCGTTATTGAAGCTGCAAACCAGTTCGGGCGTTTGTTCACAGGACAGGTTACCGCCGCAGGTAAAGTACCACCGGCAAAGGTATACATCATCGGTGTTGGCGTTGCCGGACTTGCTGCTATCGGTGCAGCAGGCTCGATGGGTGCTGAAGTGTACGCAACCGACGTGCGTGCTGAAGTTGCAGACCAGGTCGAATCGCTTGGCGCAACGTTCGTTGAGATTCCCGTCAAGCAGGAATCTTCTGATGGTTATGCGCGTGCTCTTACCGAAGAGGAGCAGCAGCTCGTTTTGGAAACGTATGCCAAACAGGCTGCCAAATCAGACATCATTATCACAACGGCGCAGGTACCGGGCCGTCCCGCGCCTCTGCTTGTTACGGCAGAGGCAGTTGCTGAGATGAAACCAGGCTCTGTCATTGTCGATATGGGCGCTTCTGAGCTTGGTGGCAATGTTCCGCTGTCCAAACCGGGCGAAGTGGTAGTGACCGACAACGGCGTTACGATCATTGGTTACAACGATCTGCCAAGCCGCCTGCCGGGTCAGTCTTCTCAGCTCTTCGGACAAAACATCGTCAATCTGTTCAAGATGGTCACTAAAGAAAAGAACGGTGTGCCGGTTTGGGACATGGATGACGAAGTTGTTCGCGGCATGACCGTGACCCTTGACGGCGAGATCATGTGGCCGCCGCCTCCCGTAAAGGTGTCTGCCGCTCCCGCGCAGAAGAAAGAAGAAGCCGAACCGGCAGCAGAAGAAGAGGTTAAGGAAAAGTCTTTCTTCGCCAAGCATTGGTGGAAAGGGCTGCTCGGCCTTATCGGCATCGTGTTGATCCTTGCCGCTCCTGAGTCAATGGCAAGCCACTTTGTGGTATTCGAGCTTGCGGTCATTGTTGGCTTCTACGTTATTACCGGCGTTTCGCATTCGCTTCATACGCCGCTTATGTCGGTAACGAATGCTATTTCAGGCATTATTCTTGTCGGAGCGCTGCTGCTCATTGGATCGTCGAATATCCTGGTGGCCGTGCTTTCGTTTATCGCATTACTCATTGCCTCCATCAATGTCTTCGGCGGCTTCTTAGTAACGCGCCGTATGCTGGAGATGTTCGAGAGGAGCAATGATTAATATGGATCTTGGTTTCCTCATTCCCGTACAGAATCTTGCCTACATTCTGGCAGCACTGCTGTTCGTGCTCGCCTTAGCCGGCCTGTCGCGTCAAAAGACGGCAGCAAGCGGGAATACGGCTGGTATCGTCGGCATGATCATTGCCCTTGTTGTGACCATTGTGGTTGCCGTGGTCGCCGACGAAGAAGGCCGCATGATTACGCTCGGTCTTATCATTGCAGCGATTGTCATTGGTGGCGCCTTCGGTATTTACAAGGCGAAGACCGTCAAAATGACGGGCATGCCCCAGCTTGTCGCCCTGCTTCACTCGTTTGTCGGTGCAGCAGCGGTGCTCGTAGGCATTAACTCCTTCTTGACTGATCCGGGTTCAGGTACGTATGAAAACGCCTTCCACCTGGGCGAAGTTGGCCTTGCCATCTTTATTGGTGCAGTGACGTTGACCGGCTCGATCATTGCTTACTTGAAGCTCTCCGAGAAGATCAGCGGTAAGCCGCTCACGCTGCCTGGCCGCAACATTATCAATCTGATCATGCTCATTGTGATCATTGGATGCATTGCCTGGTTTGTGAACACGCAGGGCGTTGATGCTGGCATTATTCCGATCGTTATCATTACGGTTATCTCGCTCATACTGGGCGCTCACCTGGTACTTGCTATTGGTGGCGGCGACATGCCTGTCGTTGTTTCCATGCTGAACTCCTATTCTGGATGGGCTGCCGCTATGGCAGGCTTCACGCTTGGCAATGACCTTCTGATTATCACGGGATCACTGGTCGGCTCCTCTGGTGCTTTCCTGTCCTTCATCATGTGCCAAGGCATGAATCGTTCGTTCGTGTCGGTCATCTTGGGTGGCTTTGGCGGCGATTCAAGCGCTGGTAAAGGAAGCTCCGAGGCTAAAGACTACGGCACGCATACTGAAACCACCGCTGATGAGGTTGCACAGCTTCTCAAAGATGCAAAGCGTGTTGTGATCACCCCTGGTTATGGTATGGCTGTCGGTCAAGCCCAATTTGCCGTAGCTGACCTGACCCGCAAGCTTATTGATAAAGGCGTGGAAGTCCAATTTGGTATCCACCCGGTGGCAGGTCGTATGCCCGGTCACATGAACGTTCTTCTTGCGGAAGCAAAAGTGCCTTACGACAACGTCTTTGAGATGGATGAGATCAATGACGAGTTTGGTGACGTTGATGTATTATTGGTTATCGGCGCTAACGATACGGTGAATCCCTCCGCCGAGACGGAGCCGGATTCGCCCATTGCGGGCATGCCTGTGCTGCGCGTTTGGGATGCTGAAAAGGTTATCGTGCTGAAGAGGTCTATGGGCAATGCCGGCTATGCTGGTGTTCAGAACCCGCTCTTCTTCAACGACAACACCGACATGCTCTTAGGCGATGCTAAGAATACGGTAGAGGCTATCATCCAAGCCATCTAACCCCTTACACCCACATCGCTCAAAAGAGGGGCAAGCATCACGCTTGCCCCTCTTTTTCGGGACAACGGGGACGTAGCCTAATGTCCCGCTTTTGCTGTCAGGCGAGATAGCGGGGATGAAATCGTGACACCAGGGACGGACGGAAACGGGACAAC
>CAYPKC010000087.1:0-6518 GCA_964411215.1 uncultured Eggerthellaceae bacterium
TGAAGAGGCCGCACGGCCTCTTTTTTTATGCAGAAGCCATGCATGATGTGTGTTGATATGCATACAACACATATCCTTGTTATAATTCCACTATTTGAAACCGTGCTGAGATAAATCGTTCTCGGGGAGCATGTATGCCTAGTAAACGCAGCATTAATGATATAAATCGCAGAACTGCAAACAAATACAACGTACATGTCCAAAATGCAGCACATCCTGCCTATGGACAAGAGAATTATCAATCGGCTGGTGACTATACGAGAAACGCTGCAGGCTATCATGCCGCAGCTAAAAAGTCTGGACGTGGCAAAAAAGTCGCCATTATTCTGATTGCAGCATTTGCTCTTGTGCTTGCTGGTCTCGGGACGGCATTTGGCATTTATGTCAACAATGTCAGCAACGCCTTAAACAAGGGTGACAAGTCCGACGAAGAACTCATGCAGATTCAAGATGCCCTTGGGTATCAATCCAATCTCAATGAAGTGTTCTATGTCTTACTCGTTGGAAGCGATGCACGACCAACCGACACTATGTCACGCAGCGATACCAATATTGTGGTGCGCGTTGATCCTAAAGAGAACAAACTTTCCATGCTCTCTATACCGCGCGACACCAAGGTAGAGATCGAAGGCCATGGAACGCAGAAGTTCAATACCGCGTATGCTTTTGACAAGATTCCTGGTGTTATTAAAGCCACCGAAGACTTAATAGATGTCGATATCTCCCATTATGCCGAGGTAAATTTTGAGAGCCTGAAAGACTTGGTCGATGCGGTTGGCGGCGTGACCGTTGAAAACGAGTCGAAGATCGACAACAAGAAATGCGATGATGGGGACGGCAACCACTACGTCATCCCTGAAGGCACCGTTACGTTAAACGGGGGCGAGGCACTGACCTTTGCACGTAATCGTGACTATCCAACGGGCGATTTCGTGCGCACAAGCCACCAGCGCCAACTCGTTGAAGCCATTATCAAATCGGTCATCAATGCGCCGATCACCAGCATTCCTGGCATTATCCAGGCGGCTGCGGAATGCGTCACGACCGATTTTGCGTTGTTGGATCTGATCGGGCTTGCACAGCAATTCGCCGATGTTGGCAACATCACCGTCTATAACGCAATGCTTCCATGCTATATGCAAAACATCAACGGCATTTCCTTTGTGATCGAAGATGAAGAAGCATCAGCGCTCATGCTGGAAAAGTTCTTTGCTGGCGAAGATCCTTCGGGCATCGTTGCGAGCAAGACGGTTGCCCCCTCTATCAATGACAAAAAGGTCGATACGTCAAAGGTTGTCATCTTCAATGACGATGATTCGGTAGCGAGCGGGAACAAGAAGCCAACGGTCAATCCAGGCGGATCTTCTCAGGGAGGCTCTTCAGATAAGAATCCATCAGGCCAAGGGGACTCAAGCTCAGGCACGACAGGGGGAAATACCGGAGGAGATAATCCTTCTGGCGGTAATACCGGAGGAAACACGGGAGGAGATAATCCTTCTGGCGGCAACACAGGTGATACCGGCGGCAACACCTCAGGTGGCGGACATACCGAACAATCGCACGAATGATGGTTTAGTCGGCATACCCGTTAGGATTTTGTGACTGCCATCTCCACGAATCCTCGCACATTTTCGCGAGATCATAGGCCGTTTCCCACTGAAGCTCGCGCTTAGCTTTGTCGCACGCAGCATAGTTTTCGGCGATATCGCCAGCGCGGCGTGGCTTGATTTCGTACGGAATGGCATGTCCGCAGGCCTTTTCAAAGGCATGAATCACGTCAAGAACGCTTGAGCCGGTACCGGTTCCCAGGTTAAAGACCGCAACGCCCGATCTCGTGCCATCTTCTTGCGGCTTACCTTCTATAGATGAGAGGTCATGGGCCTCTCCGGTGCCTATTTTTCCTGCCATCCAATCAAGTGCTGCAACATGTCCGCGCGCAAGATCAACGACATGGATGTAATCACGCACGCCCGTGCCATCGTGAGTAGGGTAGTCGTCACCAAAGACGCCGACTTTATCAAGCTTGCCAACGGCTACTTGCGCAACATAGGGAAGTAGATTATTAGGAATACCTTCGGGGTCTTCACCAATAAGACCGCTTTCATGCGCTCCAATCGGGTTGAAGTAACGGAGCAAAACTACATTCCATTCATTGTCACCGATATACAGGTCAGTCAGGATTTGCTCCAACATGGACTTAGTCTGCCCGTAAGGGTTTGTGGCATTATGTTTGGGACAGTCTTCTGTAATAGGAATGAATTCCGGTTCACCATACACGGTTGCGCTTGATGAGAACACGATGTTTTTCACGCCATGCTCTCGCGCAACATCGGCGAGCACTAACGTTCCTGCAATATTGTTCCAGTAGTATTCGAGAGGCTTTGCAACAGATTCACCCACCGCCTTAAATCCTGCGAAGTGGATGATGGCATCAATATCGTTTGCATCGAAAATCTCTTCAAGAGCAGATCGATCCAAGATAGAAGCGTGGTAGAACGTCAAGCGGTCGCTTTCGGGGCTGATATCGCAAATGGTGCGAATGCGATCTAGGGAAACATCACTGGCATTGCTTAAGTCATCGACAACAACGACGTTATAGCCATTCTCAAGCAACTCTACAACGGTATGACTACCAATAAAACCTGCTCCGCCGGTAACAAGGATGGTGCTATCCTTGTGTGCCTTACCTAACCCCTTTTGAGCCATGCTGCATCCTTACGCGTTCATCTCACTCAAGAACACCGTCTTGCCAGGCTTGAAGCCCCTCAATCACCTTTTCATGAGCTGCTTTTACTTCTGGCATCATGTGTTCAGCTGCCTGGTATTCGCCATCGAAGAGTGCGTCCGAGACAGCGGCAGATGCCTTATAGAGAGCGGGCATAGAAAGGTTGCCTGAAACGCCTTTGAGCGAATGAGCAGCCTTATAGCCTGCGTCGAAATCTTTGACATCCATTGCCGAGACAAGTTTATCGTAGTTTGTATCATTCAGATATTTCATCGCGATCTTCTTATAGAATTCCGCGCTATCTCCCACACGCTCCATTGCATCCGCATAATCGATGCCGTACTTTTCAAGAGCCACTGCTAAATCTGCCATAGATCCTCCTTTATCGAGTGGTTCGGATTCAATCATACGGATGGCGCTTATCCCGCAGGGTTATTCTGAAAACTGGCATACAACTGTTGCCTAGACATTCCACGCAATATGAACCCACGTTACCTTGCGTGCATGAGCAAGGCGGTAAGCTCCTTCAGGCGTACCTGTTGCATCTGTAACACCGGCGTTGGGATTTGCGATCAAATTATCATCAAGCCACGTACGCAACCGCTTCAAGGCCTGTTCAATTTCTGCTTGCTCCAAGCGATGAGCGGCAACGTCTTCAACCATTTTGCTTAAAGACGCAAACGCTTCTTCCACAGAGGCATAGGTGTCATACCGCTCGCTAGGGATATAGCGGACTTCAGGGAAGTAGCCAAGCGACGTTAGAACCATGAATGCATACAGGAAGTCTTTTCCCAGAAGGCTTTCAAGGCCGATTGCTTGCAAAATGCGCTCGTCAGAGCGCGGAGATATGCCTGCTGGAAGCGTGATGGCGCATCGTCTGCGGGCTGTCTTGCTGATCTTTTGCAGGGAATCTTGAAGGTTTTCGGTGATGATGGAGCGCGAGGCACAGGCGACATCGACGCTCTTTTCGCCAACCCCGAATGCTGGCCAATCATCTTGCCAACTCATGAGCTTCTCTTCAACGGCAATCCCCGCACGTTCGCATTCCGTCTGCAATACCGAAAGCATGCCTTGGCTGAAATCTGCCGCAATCACCTTATGTCCCGCTTGCGCGAGAGGGATTGAGAGCGCACCGGTGCCGCAGCCCATATCCAAAATGACATCTTTTGGCTCAATAGCTGCATACTCTATGAACTTCTGCACATAGAGTGACGGTGCTCCTTCTGGCTTGTGATACGTTTGTGCCCGCTTGTTCCAATGGGCTGAGTCATCTGGACGGCGACGTGCCTTTTGCAGCTCTATCCATTCCTTATTCCAATCAGTCGTCGTCAGTTGAGGAATAAACATAACTACCTCTCTTCGTGTAAGCAGGTAATGAGTTCAATCACAATAGAGGCGAGCACTGCCTCTTTTCTGCCTGAACTTATGCGACCAAGCACCGTTTGTCTGTCACTCTGTAGCCTCTCGTCGTAATAATGGGTCGCATATTCTGTCGGATACAATGAGTTTATACTTCAATAGCATGAACATGAGCGCAAAAGTCAGTTGATAAAACTTCGTAACAGGGAGTTGTACTATGCAGGTTGAGCTTTTGTATCACACACCTGATCCAGAGCGGGCAATAGCAACAGCAGCACGCCTTTGCTATGCGCCGATTGGTGCAAGCGAGCTTATGGAAACAATGCCGGAAGAGCGCGTACGGTCTGTGTTATCGACTATCATGCGCAGTGGCCATTTTTCCACGCTTGAGCATGCAAGCTATACGTTTGCCATCGACGGGGTGTCGCGCGCGCTCACGCATCAGTTGGTGAGACACCGCCTTGCAAGCTTTAACCAACAGTCCCAACGCTATGTGCAGTTCAAAAACGGCATTGAGGTGATTAAACCTCCTACCATTGAAGCCGACTCTGAGGCAAGCGCTCTCTTCGACGACATGATGGAGCAGACCGCTGTTGCCTATGCAAAGCTTTTGGATCTCGGCATTCCTGCCGAAGATGCACGGTTTGTCTTGCCGAATGCGGCTGAGACAAAGATAGTAGTGACTATGAACGTCAGAGAGCTTCTCCACTTTTTCACGTTGCGGTGCTGCCGTCGCGCTCAATGGGAAATTCGTGAACTTGCCCTCGCCATGCTCGATTTGGTTTATCCTACAGCTCCTTTCATATTTATGGATGCGGGAGCATCATGTGTGCGAGGCTCATGTTCTGAAGGCAAGATGAGCTGCGGCAATCCATATGGGAAGGTTATTCGAGATTAAGCAGCGCAAGCTGTTGTGGCAATAAAGGATAAATGTGACAGATAAAGGTACTGGCAGCGATCTTAAAAGAGCGTTTACCGAAGACGGAGCTCGCAAAACGCATGTAGGCGGGCAAGCGCTCTTAGAAGGCATCATGATGCGCGGCAAATACAACTGGGCCGTCGCAGTCAGAGAGCCTAACGGAAACATCTATATAGAAGAGCACGACCTTGCTTCAGGCAAAAAGAAGAATAGTTGGTTGAAAGCCCCGCTTATTCGAGGATGCACGGCTCTTGTTGAATCGCTTGCGCTTGGTTTCAAGGCGCTTGAAATTGCGGCTGATCATGCTTTTGGCGAAGAAGACGAAGAGCAAAAGCACCAAAGCGAAGCTGATGCTATGGTGTCGGACTTCGAAGAGACCTTTGATACGCCCGATACGGTGCAGACAACAAGTGCGCAGTCGGAGCAAAAAGAAGAAGGCGGCATGAGCAAAGGCGCTATGGCGGCTTCTATGATCATGGGTATTGTGCTCGGTGTCGTGCTTTTCATTGTTGCGCCTGCTGCCATCACCAATCTCATTGTTGGCGAATATGATTCGAATGTAATTTTATGGAATGTCGTTGATGGCATTTTGCGCGTTGCTGTCTTCATCTTCTATATTTGGTTCATTGGGCGCATGGAAGATATCAGGCGCATGTTTATGTATCATGGCGCAGAACATAAAGCGATTCATTGTTATGAGCACAATCTTCCGATGACGCCTGAAAACGCCCGGCAGTTTCCGCGTCTGCATGTGAGGTGCGGTACGGCATTTTTGATCATGGTGATGGTCATTGCCATTATCGTATACACGATCGTCCCTGTCGGGGCCTTGATTGATCTTTGGGGTGTTCCGGATGGCGCGCCTAAACTTCTTTTGGTTATTGCGATCAGGATCATCTTCCTTCCTATCATTGCCGGTATCTCCTATGAAATTACCGTGAAATGGGCAGGGGCTCATCCTGACAATCCTTTAGTGAAAGTGATTCTGTGGCCGGGCATGCAGATGCAATACCTCACGACGAACGAGCCTGATGACGGGTGCATTGAATGTGCCATCGCCGCCATGGAAAAGGTGCTTGAGCGGGAAGAAGCTGAAAAGGCAAAGACAGAGGTGGTACCTTCTGCTCAAAGTTGCGGGAAAGCATGTGAGTGCATGCCTTAGGCATACCGTCGGGCTTTGCTTTTGCCCGCAGCGGTTCTCGCCTCGCCAATAATCGTGTATTCTAACGCACGTTATTTCTAATCATTCGTTCAATAAACTAAGCAGGAATTCACTTTGAAATTAGTCGTCACAGAGAAAAATGATGCAGCCAAACAGATCGCAAATCTTCTTGGGACAGGAAAACCAAAAGAAGATAAGGTCTACAACACGTCTGTTTATCGTTTTGATGTTAACGGCGAAGAGTGGGTGACTATAGGTCTGCGCGGCCATATTCTCGCTCCTGATTTCACCGAAGAACTGGTATATAAAAAACGGAGCGGCTGGCTTGGTGTTACCGATGAAGGCGAGCTTCT
>CAYPKC010000088.1:0-6449 GCA_964411215.1 uncultured Eggerthellaceae bacterium
AAGGAATAGTTTCAGAATCTTAATCTCGTCTTTAGACAAATGACTCAAGTTAGGCGGGACAACGGGGACAACGGGGACGTAGCCTATTGTCCCACTTTTGCTGTCGGGCGAGACGTTTGGCGAGGTCGCAGGCGCAAAAGTGGGACAATAGGCTACGTCCCCGTTGTCCTGGTTTTGTGGAGAAGTGGGACAATAGGCTACGTCCCCGTTGTCCGGGGCGAGGCTGATGGTGACGACGGCGCCGGTGTCCATGTTGTCTTCGATATGGATGGTGCCGTGTTTTGTTTCAAGGTATTCGCGAACGATGGGAAGACCGGAGCCGACGCCATGAATGTAATGCTTCATGGGAGCGGTTGCTGAAGAATAGCCAGGGCGCTGGGCTTTTTCCTTATCAGAAATGCCAGGTCCTTGATCGGTGAAGCGAATCGTGTTGCCGCTATCCATAATCGACACAACGATTTCGCTGAATTGAGCGTGAATAAAATTTTCCGCGACCTGAAGAATGATCGAAAAGGGAACCGTTCCACCTTGCTTGCTTGCATGCTCATAAATAGCGCTTGCAAGATTGTTAATGAATTCGCGCGTGGTTGTCGGGTCAATATCAACAATGCGCGGCGAGCTTAACAGGTCATCATAAATAGCAATGCGTGCCGCATTGGGTACGTACGAATAATCAAAGTCTTGGCTTGTTGTTTCAGGGGTTTCGCTCATGTGAAACAGTATGACTGAAACGTACAGAGAATTTCAAAGAAATGCATGAAATTTCGTTCCAAAAGAGAAGTTTTTAACAATTTATTCAGAAAATGTGGAAAAAGTAGTTTTAAGTGAACAACGGATTCTGATATCTCCATAATTCCTGTTAAAAACTTTCCAAAATTCTTCTTGACTTTTAGCATTTTTAAATGTTTCCCAGTTAGAAACAGTGCAGATTTATGTCAGAAAGAAAGAGATAATGATCTTGAACTCAGAATATAGGAATGTATGTTCGACTTCTCTTAGTTGACAAAGAAAGACCAGTTCAACGTCATAATTTTGTAAGCACCAACAGAGTCGTTCATAAGATGTACACATTTTAAAAACGTGGTTTAGAAGACAACAAAACCCGTATAAGCGACTGTTTTTGCCAGAATTTCCCCTGATATGTCATATTTATCCACATTTTCCACAGCAGAAGGTCAATCATGGCTCTTTCAAAGGACTCATTTCACCCAATTTCACCCAATTTCAGAAAAATTATTCAGGGTCTTTGAAATTTCAAAAATATTTATGTTCCTATAAACAAGGCAAACGCAGCATTCAACGAAGGCAATCAGGGCATATAATGAAAATGTCTCTGATCTCAATACGAAAAAGGTTCATTCTATGAAATTCAGCGTCAATAAAACCGAACTTCAAAACGCTTTGGCCGTGGTGCAGAAGGGCGTCTCGACTCGTTCAACGCTTCCCGTTTTGTCAGGCATTCTGATAACCGCGCAAAACGATCAGATCAATTTCCAATCGACCGATTTGGAGCTTTCGATCCAGATGAGCGTTCCGGCGCTCGTGGAAGAAGAGGGAAGAACCGTCGTACCAGGCAAACTTTTTTCTGACATCATCAAAAACTTGCCGGATGCGGCGATTCATATTGATGCGGCAGACAATGAAGCGCATATCGCCTGCGGCAATTCAGCGTTTTCGGTTAAGACGCTTGCGGCAGAAGACTTCCCGGGCTTCCCGAAAGTCACGCCGCAGCAAACCATCAAGCTTCCCTTCGCAACGTTTTCCAATATGGTGCACCGCGTTGCGCGCGCCGTTTCCCGCGACGAAACCCGTCCCATTTTGACCGGCGTGTTGGTCGAAATGGAAGGCGCCACGCTACGTATGGTTGCAACTGACTCGTACCGCATGGCCATCTCCGAGACAACGGTCGGCGAAGAATCGCGTTCTGAAGAAGACTTTTCCGCGGTCATCGGCGGAAAGTTCTTAAACGACATCGCCGGATTGAGTAACGGGGAAGACGAAGTGACTGTTGGCGTTGCCGATAACCAGATCATCATCACGTGCGACAACATGATGTTCATCAACCGTCGCATCGAAGGCGCGTATCCGAACTACCAGCAGCTGCTTTCCAACAACGAAACCACGCGCGCAAAGTTTAACGTCGCAGATCTTTCCGCAAGCGTTCGCCGCGCTGCGCTCATGAGCTCGTCCACCGCGCCCATCCGCTTCACGCTCGATAAGGATGTGAACTTGGTGCAGATCACCGTCACTTCCGCCGACATTGGATCGGTGCAAGAGAGCATCGATTGCCCTGTCGAAGGCGCCGAGAATGTGGAAATCGCGTTCAACTCAGCGTACGTGATTGACGGCCTTGCGGCTGCGAAGGAAGAAGAGCTTTACTTCGATGTTGAATCGTCGCAGAAGCCAGGCGTGTTCCGATCAGTTGGAACGACAGAATATATGTATCTGATTATGCCGGTACGCATCTAAAATGCTGCATAAAGATAGCAAAAGATAGATATATGTATCGGATATGCCTATAAAAAGTATCAATCAGAATATATCTTTCAAACGTGCTGAAAATCACCAATATCACGCTTCGTAATTTTCGCTCTTATCGCGATTACGTGCTCACCGATGTGGGCGACCTCACGATCATTGTGGGTCCAAACGCGTCGGGCAAGACAAATGCGGTCGAAGCCATTCAACTGCTCACGGCGCTTTCGTCGTTTCGCTCGTCGCTCACCAAAGACTTGGTGCTGCAGGGTGAGACGTTTGCACACGCGAGCATGGATGTCGAAGACGAGCATCGCCAGCTTGAAATTGCCCTGCGCATTGTGGACGGCAAGCGCACCTTCACGCTCAACGGAAAAGCGAAGCAGCCGAAAGATCTGCGCGGCATACTGCCGTCGGTCATTTTCACGCCCGATGACTTGGGACTCGTGAAGGGCTCAGACCGGTATCGCCGCCATGAGCTTGACATGCTCGGCGCCCAGCTCAACGCCAACTATTACCAGATCATCCACGATTTCGAAAAGATTTTGCGCCACAAAAACAAGCTGCTCAAGGATGGCGCGCCCATCGATTTGGTTGCGGCGATCAACGAGATGTATATAAAAGTGGCGCAGCAGTTCACGAATTATCGCATGGCGCTTTTCGAGCGGCTGCTTCCGAAAATCAAAAAGCATTACGAGGAGATTTCGCTTTCGAAGGAGACGCTCGAAGGCGAATATCTGCGATCGTGGGAGAGCGAGCAAAAGTCGTTTGACCAGGCTGTGTTTGAGGCGCTTGCCGAAGAGACGCAGCGTCAGCATGCGCTTGTGGGGCCGCATTTGGACAAGGTGAATTTCAGCATCAACGGGCTGGATGCGCGCGCATTTGCGAGTCAGGGTCAGCAGCGATCGATCGTGCTTGCGCTCAAACTTGCCGAAGCGGAGATCATCGAAGAGATGATGGATCAGCTTCCGGTGCTTCTGCTCGACGACGTAATGTCGGAGCTTGACGGGGCGCGTCGTGAAGCGTTGGTGGAAAAGCTTCTTGCGGGAAAACAAACCTTCATCACTACGGCGAACATCAACTACTTCGACAAACACATGCTTGATCAGGCAAAAGTTGTCGAACTTGAATAAGTGCGTGCCGACGTGAGGGTGTTGTGATTTGGTGCGCACGGTAGAGGTGAGGCACCAAAATGGCAGAACCGCCTGCATAACCGCACTTAATGGCACATAATCGCAGGCAAAGTCACATTAAGGCCTTCCAAAAGGCGTGCCGTAAATCCCGTTATAAGACTCACTACCGAAAAACGGCGTAAAATCCCGCAAAAATTGTAAATAGCGTCTTAAAATTGATTCTATGGCGCTATCTAAAGCCTACCTATGATAAAATAGGAACAAATATTCGATAAAAACGAACAACAGTACAAGCCTAAACGAAACACAGAAGGAGTTTTTATGGCAGATAAGCCTTCGAACTATGGTGCCGAAAACATTCGCGTGCTTGAGGGTCTTGAAGCTGTCCGCATGCGTCCTGGCATGTACATCGGCTCAACTGGTCCTCGCGGTCTGCACCATCTCGTTTATGAAGTTGTTGACAACGCGGTCGACGAAGCCCTTGCTGGCTATTGCACCAACATTGACGTGGTCATTCACGAAGACAACTCGGTGACCGTCGATGACAACGGGCGCGGCATTCCCGTTGAGATTCACCCGAAGGAAAAAATCCCCACGGTCGAAGTCGTGCTCACCATTCTGCACGCCGGCGGCAAGTTCGGCGATGGCGGCTACAAAACTTCCGGCGGCCTGCATGGCGTAGGCGTTTCGGTCGTCAACGCGCTTTCCGTTTTGACCAAGGTCAACGTGCGTCGCGACGGTTCGGAATACGAAATCGAGTTCGAGCGCGGCCAGACCAAGACCAAAATGCACAAGGTCGGCTCGGCCAAAGGCACGGGCACCAAGGTCACTTTCTGGCCCGACCCCGAAATCTTCACCGAAACGGTCGAATACGATTACGATACGCTCGCAAGCCGCTTCCGCGAAATGGCGTTCCTTAACAAGGGGCTCAAAATCACGCTGCACGACGAGCGCGTGCTCGACCACGAAGGCAACCCAAAGTCCGAAGTTTTCAAGGCTGAAGGCGGCATTCTTGACTTCGTCAAGTATCTCAACGAAGGCAAAGAGACGCTCAACAAGCCCATTTATTTCGAGGCGGAAAACAAGGACGGCCAGGTAGAGGTCGCGCTGCAGTGGTCGAATTCCTACAGCTCGAACATCATGGCGTTCGCCAACAACATCAACACGACCGAAGGCGGCACGCATCTCGACGGCTTCAAAAACGCTCTCACGCGCACGATCAACGATTACGCGCGCGGCAAGGGCATTCTGAAAGAAAAGGATTCCAACCTTTCCGGTGAAGATGCGCGCGAAGGGCTTGCTGCGGTCATTTCCGTCAAGCTTTATTCGCCGCAGTTCGAAGGTCAGACCAAGACCAAGCTGGGCAACACCGAGATCCGTGGCCTGGTGCAAAACGCCGTCACCAAAGGGCTTGCCGAATACCTGGAGGAAAACCCAACGCCCGCCAAGCGCATCATTAATAAGGCAACGCAGGCGCTCAAGGCGCGTGAGGCTGCCCGCAAGGCGCGCGAGGCGACGCGCCGCAAAAACGTGCTTGATTCGTTCAGCCTGCCGGGCAAGCTTGCCGACTGCGCATCGAAGGATGCGTCGCTCTCAGAAATCTTCATTGTAGAGGGCGATTCCGCAGGCGGTTCTGCCAAGCAGGCGCGCGACCGTAAATTCCAGGCCATTTTGCCTTTGCGCGGCAAGATCCTGAATGTGGAGCGCGCCGGCCTTCACCGCTCGCTGTCGTCGGAGACCATTTCGTCGCTCATCACGGCGATCGGCACCAACATTGGCGAAGACTTCGACGCAGACAAAGCGCGCTACCACCGCATCATCATCATGACCGATGCCGACGTTGACGGCGCGCACATTCGCTGCTTGCTACTTACATTCTTTTATAGATATATGCCGGAACTTATCGCGCGTGGATACATATATATAGCGCAACCGCCGCTGTATGGCCTTAAGAAGAAAAATTCGCGTTCCACCAAAGTCGAGCAATACGTTTACAACGAAGAGGCGCTCAAGACCACGCTCGCGGAGCTGCCGAATCCGGACAAGTTCGACATCCAGCGCTACAAGGGTCTTGGCGAAATGGATCCCGACCAGCTGTGGGAAACCACCATGGAGCCCAAGAACCGCACGCTGCTGCAGGTCGAAATCGATGACGCCGCACGTGCTGAGCGCGTCGTGTCCGAGCTCATGGGCGAGCAGGTCGAGCCGCGCAAGCGCTTCATTCAAGATCACGCAAAAGATGTCCGCTTCTTGGACATTTAGAGAAGGACTGATAGATGGATAGAGATAACTTCGACGGCGAGAATTTCGAGCGCGACGAGTTTGAGGGCGACGAGATGGACGCGGCGGGTGCTGGTGAAGGCGCTGGTTACGACGCCGACGCCGACGCAAGCGACACCGACTTCGAAGACAGCGTAGCTCCCGGCTTCGAAGAAGAGATCGCCAACAACGACAAATCGGACGCTGAGCTCGCCGAACTCGACGACGAAGAAGACGCCCAAGAGCTTGAAGACGAGAAAAACGCGGCCGGCTACGCCTCCGCCATCAAAGCCGCAGACGGCGAACAAACCACCGTCTTGCAGGCAGAACTTGGCAAGGAAATGCAGCAGTCCTTCCTCGAATACTCCATGAGCGTCATTGTGGCGCGCGCTCTGCCTGATGTGCGCGACGGACTAAAGCCCGTGCACCGCCGCATTCTGTACGCTATGAACGAGTCGGGATATTTGCCCAGCCGTCCGCACATGAAGTCCGCGCGTACCGTCGGCGACGTGATTGGCAAGTACCACCCGCACGGCGACACGGCCGTGTACGACACCATGGTTCGCCTCGCGCAGCCGTTCA
>CAYPKC010000089.1:0-6232 GCA_964411215.1 uncultured Eggerthellaceae bacterium
CTTTTTTATTTCCCAAAATCAGGACAACGGGGACGTAGCCTAAGGTCCCGATCTGCTAGTTCGCCTAGCAGATCGGGACATTAAGCTACGTCCCCGTTGTCCCGATTTTGTGTTCACGTACAATGGGGGAGGTAGTAAAAGTCGCGCACAAAGGATGAAACGTGCTGTTTGAAAACATAGCCATCATTGATGAGAACTTTGAATACAAGACAAACCAATATGTGGGAGTAAAAGACGGCGTTATCTCGTATATCGGAAGCATTGCGCCGAATGATGCAGACGACGCAGCAGCCTATGGGCGTCGTTATGACGGTACGGGCAAGCTTATGCTTCCGGCGCTCTACAACGCCCATGCGCATGCTCCCATGACGCTCCTGCGCGGTTTTGCCGAAAACCTTCCGCTTGATCGTTGGCTCAACGAGAAATGCTGGCCTTTCGAAGCAAAGATGACGCCCGAAGACAATTATTGGGCAACGCTTCTGGCGTGTGCTGAGATGGCGCGTTACGGCGTTGTGGGATTTTCGGACATGTATTACGCGACTCCTGAGCGCGCAAAAGCTGTTACAGAAGCCGGCATGAAGGCCAACTTGTGCGAAGGCCTTTTGGCTTTCGAGCCAAAGCCGTATAAGGAATATCCCATCTGCGCGCAAAACGAAGAGTACGTCAAAACGCTTCATGGGACTGCCAACGGGCGCATTCTCATGGACTACAACGTCCACGCTGAATACACATCGAATCCCATCGTCATAAAAGACATTGTGGACATCCTGAAAGAGAATGGCCTTCGCCTTCATCTGCACTTGAGCGAAACAAAGAAGGAAACAGAAGAGTGCAAAGAGCGCCACAATGGCCTCTCACCGGTTGAATACTTCGAATCACTCGGCGCATTCGATGTTCCGTGCACCGCCGCACATTGCGTATGGCTGAGCGAAAAGGATATGGAAATCCTTGCAGCGCACAATGTGTTTATAGCCAACAACCCTGTCTCGAATATGAAGCTCGGCAGCGGCTTTGCCCCCATTCCTGAAATGCTCGCCCGCAACATGAACGTCTGCGTGGGCTCAGATGGCATGGCGTCTAACAACAACCACAATCTCTTTAGCGATCTTTATGTGTTAGGGCTTATCTACAAGGGATATAACTTAGATCCTGCCGCTGTTGATCCCACGCAAATCCTGCGCGCAGCAACGCGTGTGGGAGCGCTGTCGCAAGGAAGGGAGGACTGCGGTCTTATCAAAGAAGGCTTTAAGGCCGACATCTGCGTTATGGATACAACAGGTCCGCAGTGGTGTCCGATGACTGACGCCCTGTATAACGTTGTTTTTGCAGGTGACGGAAGTGATGTGGTGCTCACGCTTTGCGATGGCGAAGTAGTCTATGAAGACGGCGCGTGGCCCACGCTTGATCTTGAAAAGGCGAAAGCGGAAGCTTCTGCGCGCGCCAAAAGAATCATCTCAGAACTTTAAAGCCACATCCATCCCACTATTCGTCTTCGTCAACCATACCTGCGAACTGCGAATTATAAAGGCTGGCATAAAAGCCACCTGCGCGCAGCAATTCGTCATGCGTGCCCTGTTCAACAATATCGCCTTTATCCATCACAAGGATCAGATCGGCGTTTCGTATGGTTGACAGCCTATGTGCAATAACGAACGACGTGCGTCCTTTCATAAGCGCATCCATGGCATTTTGAATCCTGATCTCGGTTCTGGTATCAACCGAAGATGTCGCTTCGTCCAAGATAAGCATGCGGCGATCTGCCAGAATGGCACGAGCGATAGTGAGAAGTTGCTTTTGGCCGGCAGAGACATTCGTAGCGTCTTCGTTAATCTGGAAATCATATCCTCCCGGCAGCGTCATGATGAAGTGGTGCGCACATGCCTCGCGAGCAGCCGCTTCAACTTCAGCGTCGGTCGCGCTCAGTTTGCCGTAACGGATGTTCTCTCGAATGGAGCCGCTGAACAGCCACGTATCTTGAAGAACCATGGCGAACAGCGTGCGGACATCAGACCGTGAAATGTCACGGACATCAACGCCGCCAATCCGAATACTGCCGTCTTGTACGTCGTAGAAGCGAATCAAAAGCTTCACCATCGTTGTCTTGCCAGCACCGGTTGGACCGACAATAGCGACTGTCTGACCTTCTTGCACGTGTGCGGTGAAGTCCTTAATAACCGGAGCGGCGTCGTCATAAGAGAATTTGACATGATCGAAATCAACATCGTTCGAGATGCCTTGGATGCTCACCGTATCTTTTTCTGGCTTAAGTTCAGGCCCTTCCAAGAAATTGAAGATGCGCTCAGCGGCAGCGGCCATTTGCTGCAAAACGTTCGAGACTTGAGCCAGTTGCGTAATCGGCTGCGTGAAGTTTTTCACATATTGTATGAATGCCTGTATATCGCCAACGGTTATCGTGCCGGCGACAGCAAGAAAGCTTCCGGCAATAGCCACGGCCACGTACCCCAAATTGCCAATGAAATTCATCGCCGGCTGCATAAGGCCTGAGAGGAATTGAGACTTCCAGGCTGATTCGTAAAGCTTATCGTTTACTTGCTTATAGGTCTCGATAGTCTGCTGCTCACGTCCAAAAGCTTTGACTACCGCATGCCCCGAGAACGTCTCTTCGACTTGACCGTTCGCTTGGCCGAGCAGCGCTTGCTGGGCAAAGAAGTACTTTTGCGAACGCTTCACGACAATCGTCACAAGTACCAGCGACAAGGGCACCATGACCAGGGTAATCAACGTCATAATCCAGTTGATGGAAAACATCATGACAATAACGCCGATGACCGTCACGAGCGACGTGATGAGCTGCGTAATGCCTTGATTGAGACTCTGGCCGAGCGTATCAACGTCATTGGTAATGCGAGAGAGCACGTCACCCGTGGATGTTTTGTCGAAGTATCCATAGGGAAGCTTATCGATTTTCTCAACAATGGCATTGCGCAATCGATAGCACGTCGTTTGCGACACATAGCCCATAACCCACGACTGCACCCACGCACAAGCAGCCGACAGCACATATAGCAACAGCGTGGCGATAAGTATCTTTGCAATGAGCTCGAAATCGATGCCGCCAGTCCCTGCGATTTTTGCAACAATGCCGTTGAATAGAGCCGTTGTTGCCTCCGACAACACTTTCGGCCCTATGATGCTGAAAATGGTCGATCCAATGGCAAAGATAAATATCAAGATCAAGCGGCCTTTGTAGGCGCTCATGACTCCAAGAAGCTTGCGCATCGTTCCCTTGAAGTCCTTTGCTTTCTCGCCACCCATCATGGCTCCCGGACCGTGACCGTGGCCATGCCCGCGTCCGGGTCTTTGAGCTTGTTTCACGAAAGGACGATCATCGCTCATGGGATGAACCTCCTTCGGTTGGTAGCGTTGCATTATCAGTATCTATAGTGGTAGGCACGCTAGCCTGTGTGCGAGCGAAAGAAGATGAAGCACTACCCGATGATGTCATGGTGCTGGCAAGTTCATCTTCGCTGAGCTGTGAAGAGGCAATCTCGCGATATTCCTCACACTGCGCCAAAAGCTCTTCATGGGTTCCTTGTCCCACAATGCGGCCTTCATCAAGGACAATGATTTTGTCGGCGCTCATAACGCTTGCGATGCGTTGCGCAACTATTATTTGAGTTGATCCGGCCATATCGTGCGCTAAAGCAGAGCGAAGCTCGGCGTCTGTTTTGTAGTCAAGTGCGGAGAAGGAGTCGTCGAAGAGGAAAGCGGGAGCGCATGTCGCAACAGCACGTGCAATGGCAAGGCGTTGACGTTGACCTCCGGAGACATTCGTGCCGCCCTGCGCGATAGGGAATTGCAATCCCTCTTCTTTTTCAGACACGAATTGCTGCGCTTGCGCTATATCAATCGCCTTCAGAATGCTGCCTTCATCCATGTGCTCATCGGAATAGGCGACATTGCTCGCAATCGTGCCCGAGAATAGGAACGCCTTTTGAGGCACGTACCCAAAGTGGCTTCTGAGATCTGCCTGCGGCATATCGCGCACATCAACGTGGTTGATTCTCACTGAACCCGCGGTGACATCGTAGAAGCGCTCAATCAGTTTCAAAATGGTCGATTTGCCAGAACCGGTTGCTCCAATGATCGCAATCGTTTGTCCTGGAAGCGCAGTAAAGCTAATCTCATGTAGAACGTCTTCGCATTCGTCGCCTTCGTCATAACAGAATGAGACGTTGTCGAATTCAATGGCGGTGCCTGTGTGTAACTCTGTGCTACCTTGGTTTTCAGAAGGCGTTGGGTCTTGTACAGAAGAGACACATGCAATGACTTCCGCAACACGTTCAGCTGCCACGTTGGCGCGGGGAAGCATGATCGAGACCATGCCAAGCATGAGAAAACCCATGATGATCACCATGGCATACGTGATAAACGCTATCAGGTCGCCCGTTTGAATAGTGCCTTCTTGCACGTAGAATCCGCCAAACCAAATGATGGCAACGGCGGTGGCATTCATGATGAGCATCATGGCAGGCATCATGAACGACATCGCGCGATTGGTGAATAGCTGCGTCTTCATCAAGTCTTCAGAGGCTGCATTGAAACGCATCTCTTCATAGGTTTGCCGATCAAATGCCCTGATCACGGGCATACCGGTGAGTATTTCTCGGGCAATGCGATTCACGTTGTCGATCAGCTTTTGCATGATCTTGAATCGCGGCAATGTCACTTTGAAAAGTACGCCAATAGTTGCAAAGACGCAGATAATGGCAACGACAATGACCCATCCAAGCGATGCATTGGTGATCATGACCATCACAATGCCTCCGAGAGCGAGGATGGGCGCATAAAGCACCATACGCATCAGCATAATAGAGACGTTTTGAACCAGCTGGATATCGTTGGTTCCGCGCGTGATAAGAGAAGCGGCGGAGAATCGATTGATTTCGTTCTCTGAAAAAGAAACAACCTGCGAGAACAGCTTTTCGCGCAGCGTATGCCCTATGCGAGCTCCGGCTTTTGATGCAACATAGCCAACAAGGATGGCCAAAAGCATGCCGATGGCAGCAATGCCTGCCATGGTGAAACCGACGCGCACCAAATAAGACATCTGCATATCGGAGAGGCTGTATCCGGCACGCTCGTATTCAGCGATAGAGGCTGAAATGGCGCGCTGATTCACCATCGAATTCAAAGGATTGTCCGCGCGTGCGATGTTTTGATCTTCGCCCGCATACGAAGAAGTGTCGCCATCTTGCGCCGCATCAGGTGCAGCATACTGCGCGTTAATACGTATGAGCGGCATCGCTAAAAGGGCATCAAGCGCATCAATATGGTTGCGCCCTTCTTGCGTGAGCGCGTATAAGCCATCGTTTTGTTTGCTATAAGCCTTGTTAAACAGCGTGGCGTCTTCGCCAGAAAGCATGCCTTCAAGCTCATCATGCGTCTTCGCGGTCATGACTTCGCACGCAACATGCTCAACGCCTGACTGTTGTATGCCGATATCAACTATGTCAGACGTGTATTTGGGAAGGGCAAGATCACACAGAGCCTGTCCGATTAGGAGCAAAAATACCAGTATCAGCGCAACTTTGTGCTGGAAAATGTAACGGAAAATGCGCAAAAGCCAACCTTCCTGCAAGCGATTTTCGCGAACACTGTGCATCATTATATCTATGAATTGGCAACGAAAATGTGATGTGATACCTGCGAAAAAGCAACGCATTCTAGACTCAAAGAAGCACAAATCTCTGTGAAAAGTAATGCGAAAAGGAGATTTACTATGACAACGTATGATGAAAAAACGCAAGGTGAAGCATGCGAGATGCCGTTTGATGAGACCAATAGTCAGGAAATGATGGAAACAACCCCGATGGAATCGGATGGTACTGTTTTGCCGACATCTTCAAACTATACTGAAGAAGACGACGTCATGAATTCTATTGCGGAAGGGTATTTTTAAGCGCGTAGCTCGCACGCTACCTTTGGCAATTACACGTTAAACGCCTTAGGGGAAGGGCGGTAATGGGAAACGATTTTTTGCCCATGACCAGGGCAGAGGCTCAATCGCGCGGATGGGACAGCGTTGATTTTGTCTATGTGACAGGGGATGCCTATGTTGATCATCCGTCTTTTGGCACGGCAATCATTGCGCGTTTGCTGGAAGCCAAGGGTTTCCGTGTGGGCATTATTGCTCAGCCCGATTGGAAAGACGATGCTTCAATTGCAGTATTTGGAGAGCCCAAGCTGGGCTTTTTAGTATCTGCCGGCA
>CAYPKC010000090.1:0-3099 GCA_964411215.1 uncultured Eggerthellaceae bacterium
CTTTGCGCTTCATGAGCATCCATTGTATGAAGCATATGCCGAAGACCACGACTAAGCCTATGATGTCTGACAGGGTTCCGGGAACCATCATGCCCAAGCCGCCTGCAACCAGGATAAGCCGGAAAATAATGTTCACTTTTCGCTTGAAGAGGAAGCCATTCAGCGCAATAGCGATGCCGAAGAGGCCCAGCAGCGCCGAGAGCGTATTGGTGATAACCGCAAGCGGCGATACGTCTCCGACGAGCAAGAGGGTAGGGTTGAACGCGAAGATATAAGGCACAATGAATGCCGCTATGGCTAGTTTGGATGCATTGATAGCGGTGGTCATGGGTTTTGCCTTCGCTATCGCCGAGCCCGCATAGGCGGCAAGCGCCACCGGCGGCGTGATATCGGCCACAATGCCGAAGTAGAAGACGAAGAACTGTGCCGGCACCTGCCCAATGCCAAGCTGCATAAGAATCGGTGCACAGGTCGAAGCCATGATGCAGTAATTCGCGGTGGTGGGGACGCCCATGCCAAGTACGATGCAGCAGATCATGGTAAAGATAAGACCCACAATAATCATGTCGCCAGCAGCAAGGACGATCACGTTGATAATGGTAGAAGCAAGACCCGTCACCGTAATGGAGCCTGCAATGACGCCGGCCATGGCGCAAGCAACGGCAACGGAGATGGTGTTCTTGGCGCCCGCGGCAAAAGCATCAACGGTGGTGAAGTAAGCTACCTTGCACGTTTCGGCAAAGACCTTGCCGAACGTTTCGCCTTCTGCACGCTCACGCCAATTGGTGGTTAAAAAGTTGATGAAGCCAATGATGAAGGCACCGCCGATTGAGATAGCTGCCGATGCGGCCATGGTGCGCGTACCTGAAGAGACAAGCCATACCAGAAGCACAAGCGGAATGACCAGGTAGCAGTTCTTCGCGAGGTAGCCAATGGTGGGAAGCTGGTCTTTGGACATGCCTTTCAGATCAAGCTTCTTGGCTTCCAAATGAACCGCAATAAAGATGCCTGCGAAATAGAGGAGTGCCGGAATGATCGCTTTGGTCGC
The DNA here is from genome assembly GCA_964411215.1 of uncultured Eggerthellaceae bacterium. GTDB lineage: Bacteria > Actinomycetota > Coriobacteriia > Coriobacteriales > Eggerthellaceae > MGBC163016. Next base: position 1,049 of record CAYPKC010000090.1, read on the forward strand.
AACTTCAATGTAGGGAATACCCATGTATTCGGACATAAGGAATGCTGCGGCGCCCATGATAGGAGGCATGATTTGGCCGCCCGTTGACGAGGCCGCCTCAACAGCGCCCGCAAAGGCAGGTTTGTATCCCGTTTTTTTCATCATAGGAATGGTGACGGAACCCGTGGTAACCGTATTGCCAACCGACGACCCTGACACCATGCCGCACAGGGCAGACGCGATAACGGCCACTTTGGCAGCGCCGCCGCTTGACCAACCGGCAATACGGTTTGCGAGTGAAATGAAGAAGTACGCAATGACGGTACGCTCTAAGAACGCGCCGAAAATGATAAAGAGCACGATATAGGTGTAACAGACATTGACCGGCGTGCCTATGACGCCGCTTGTGGTGTAGAAGAGCTTCTGTACGACCTTGCGCAGCGAATTGTAGAAATCGGGGTTCGATGCGGTGGAGAATTGGAAATAGAACGCATAAATCACCAGCACGCCGGCGACCACAATGATGGGAATACCGACGCAGCGTCGACAGAGCTCGATCAAAACCACCATGCCGATAACGCCTAACACGACATGGATCGGCTCAATACGTGCGCCCATGAGCAAAATGTCGGTGCAGTTCAAGGCGTAATACATAAAGGCGCCAAAGCCCGCGAGCATCAAAATGATGTCGTACCACGGAATATGGTTGACCTTATGGTTCGTCTTTCTCGCGGGATACATCATGTATCCGATGATGATGACAAACGCGAGGAAGCGGGCAAGACGCGCTTCAGCTTGCTCGGTGGACAATAGCGTCATCAGCAGACAATAGACGGAAAACACTACCATCAGTGTTGTCACGACGATTTTTGGAACGCCTTCCCAAATGCGCGTATTCGACTCTTTGTCGTATTTGCGCATTACCTCATCGGAATCTATTGTTTTGGGGCTTCCATCAGAATAGGCAGCAAACTCCTGATCGCTTGTCAGCACTTCCTTTGGAGTTGCTTCCTTTTTCTTCTTGAACAAGGCCATGTCGATCCTCCGCGAATTCGACATGTTGCATGCACTGAATTCGGAACCTGCCGTATGCAGTACATGAAACATGCACAAGGGCTGTAGCGCATCTGCTCCGCTACAGCCCTTTCAAATTAACTCTTTATGTGTTCAGACTTAATTCTAGTGTTTGACCAACATTCGTAAATGAATGCTTTTCTTTAGTCCAGTGCTAACTTACTCAGACTCTACGGTGATGTCGTTCTCCTGGAAGTACTTTGCAGCACCGGGATGATAGGGAACACCGTTGATACCAGCGGCATCTTCAATGACGAGCTCGTCATATTTTGCATGGGCGTCAGAGTTGTTCTCTTTGCCCTCGAAGATTGACTTGGTCAGGTTGTAGACAGCCTCTTCCGGCACGGTGTTGTTCACGATGATGACAGCGCCAACGGAAACGGTCTTGACCGGCTCGGTCACACCCGTGTAGGTGCCAGGCTCGATGATGGCCTCTTTGTAGTAAGGGGAGAGCTCGAGCAGCTTGTCGATGTGCTCTTGGTCCATACCGACGAGGTAAGCCTCTTTAGAGGTGGAAAGGTCGGTGATAGCCGTGGTCGGTGCACCTGCAACGATGAAGGCAGCATCGATCTTGTTGTCCTTCAGAGAGTCAGCGGAATCGCCGAATGACTGATAGACAGGAGTGATGTCATCAAGGGTGATGTCGTAGACGCCAAGAACGTCAACAGCGCTGAAGTAAACGCCAGAGCCTGCAGCGCCAACGGAAACCGTCTTACCCTTAAGGTCGGCAACAGACTTGATGGCAGGATCGCACGTTACGATCTGCACCTGCTCCTGATAGAGGTCAGCAACAATGGAGAACTCGGTGTAGGGCTTGCCATCAAACAGGTTGGTGCCGTTGTAAGCGTATGCCAACACGTCGCTCTGGCAGAAGGCGAGATCAGCGTCGCCATCTTCAAGAGCCTGGACATTTGCCTGGGAACCATTGCCTGACAAGGTTACGATGTCCAGACCATAGTCGCCATTCGTTGCATACTGGCCCAAAACGTTGCCGTATG
>CAYPKC010000090.1:3109-6232 GCA_964411215.1 uncultured Eggerthellaceae bacterium
TGGTGTCGCCGGATTGTGCAGCTGCAGATGAGCTGGACTCTTCAGCTGAGCTGTTGTCGCTCGAAGATGAGCTGCAGCCCATAAGACCCATGGCCAGAACGCCTGCAAGCGCAAGGCCTGCCAACACCTTGAATTTTGCCTTCATATAGATTCCCTTCTAATCGGTATTCACCTAGGATGACGGGCTTTCCCTCTTTAACGCCGATCACGGCGACCCGCCAAATTGGTATCGGAACATTTTATATGTAATTTCGCAAATGTGAGCAGAAATTAATGAAGGCAATTGGGGCACGAGACGGTATTGACTTATGAAAGGCAGCAAACGACTTTGGCGTGCACGAAAAGGATTGCTACCTTCGCCGCATATTCGCGCTGTGTTCGCACAAAATGAAGACAGATAAGGATAATATGGAGGAAACCACACCATATATGGTAAATGGGATGAACGCGCTGTAGAATACGCTCGAAAACGAGATAAAGCGCTTGCAAAGAGCGCCTGGATATGAGCGAGAAAACGAGATTATGGGTATATTCAGCAAGGCGAAGGGCAGCGACCCGGCAAACAGCGAGAAGCGCCCGCATAACACGCACACCTCTAAACGGCAGACGCTTTCGGCACATAAATATATAAAGATAGAAGACGCAACTGAAAATGAAGCAGTCATGCGCATTGTTCGCGTTGAAGAGACGGTTGATCGAGCGCAAGCTGCAGAACACGACGCACAGAAGGCAGCGCTGGCCTCTGATGCGCAAGACGAAGCGTCTCCAAAGAGCGCTTATCATATCGGCATCGACGTTGGTTCAACAACGGTCAAGCTTGCCATCTTAAATGACAACAATGAAGTGTTGTGGTCGATTTACGAGCGCCACCATGCAGATGTCCGCGCCACCATCATCAATGTGCTTCGGCAAGCAGCCATGGTCTATCCCACGCAAAAGATGACCATTGCGATCACCGGTTCTGGCGGTTTGTTGCTGTCGCAATGGCTCAACATCACCTTTGTACAAGAAGTGATTGCCAGCAAGACGGCAGTAGAGACGTTCATTCCGCAAACCGATGTCGCCATTGAGCTTGGTGGCGAAGACGCGAAGATCATCTACTTCGACAACGGCATCGAGCAGCGCATGAATGGCACATGTGCAGGCGGCACGGGTGCCTTCATTGACCAGATGGCCTCCCTGCTGAATACCGATGCGTCAGGCCTCAATGAGCTGTCGAAAAGCCACACTACCATTTACCCCATTGCAAGCCGCTGCGGTGTGTTTGCAAAGACAGACGTGCAGCCGCTGTTGAATGAAGGCGCGAAAAAGGAAGACATCGCTGCCTCAATTTTCCAATCGGTTGTCACACAGACGATCTCCGGTCTTGCCTGCGGCCGTCCTATCAGGGGCAATGTTGCCTTTTTGGGCGGCCCTTTGCAGTATCTTCCCGAGTTGCGGGAGCGTTTCTACGCAACGTTGGGGCTTGAAGGGGACGCCATTATTGTTCCCGACAATGCCCACTTGTTTGTCGCGTGCGGCTGTGCCATTGCGGGCAAAGAAGACGGTGCTGCCGAAGAGCGCATCTCCGATGTTTTGGGAAGGCTTGAAAACTTAGGGGATCTGCAAGGATCCGAAGTGGTCAGGCTGGCACCTCTTTTTGCGAATGACGAAGAGCTTGCGGAATTCAATGAGCGCCATGCGACAGAAAAGGTCGAGCGCGCAGAGCTTGCCGATTACGCGGGGAATGCCTATCTCGGTATCGATGCGGGGTCAACGACCTTTAAAGCAGCACTGATATCGGAAGACGGCAAGCTTTTGTGGTCAACGTATGCATCTAATAAGGGTGATGTGCTCAAGTGCGCAAAGACGGCTCTTTCCGATTTGTACCAGTCGCTTCCGCATGACCCTGAAAGCGGCAAGGCGCTTGTTAGGATTGCGCACGCAACGGTCACCGGGTATGGCGAAGGCCTTCTGCTTGAGGCGCTTCATGTCGACTCAGGCGAAATTGAAACCGTTGCTCATCTGCGCGGGGCGCAAGAGATGCTTCCCGGCGTGGAGTTCATCTTAGACATCGGCGGCCAGGACATGAAATGCCTGCGCGTCAAAGACGGCGTGATTGACCACATTATGCTGAATGAAGCATGCTCGTCCGGCTGCGGAAGCTTTATCGAAAGCTTTGCAAGCGGCTTGAACCTTGATGTTGCCGACTTCGCGAAAACCGCTATCGGGGCAAAGGCGCCCGTTGATTTGGGAAGCCGCTGCACGGTGTTTATGAATTCGCGTGTGAAGCAAGCCCAAAAGGAAGGCGCCACGGTTGGCGACATTGCTGCCGGTCTTGCTATTTCGGTTATTAAGAACGCGCTTTTTAAAGTTATTAAGATTCGCGACCCGCATGATGTGGGCACAAAAGTGATTGTGCAAGGAGGCACGTTCTTAAACGACGCTGTCTTGCGTGCGTTCGAGCAGCTCTCAGAGGTAAACGCTGTGAGACCCGACATCGCAGGCAATATGGGCGCATACGGCGCTGCCTTGCTTGCGCGCGACCGCTACCACGATGCGCTTGCGTCATCAGGCGCATCTGATCAGGCGTGCGCATCATCGTTGCTCTCGCTGGAAGAGATTTTGGCGCTTGAGCCCAAGCATCGCACGGTGCGCTGCAAAGGGTGCTCGAATAGCTGCCTTTTGACGGTCAACGATTTTGGCAAAGACGAGGCAACGGGGAAGGTGCGCCGCTTCATCACGGGAAACCGTTGTGAAAAAGGAGAGAGCTTAGGAGTCGGCACCGATAAGTCCAATGTGCCGAACCTCTTCGAGTGGAAATCGAAGCGCCTCTTTGATGCGTATGAGCCTTTAGGAGATGCGGCAACGCGAGGTTCGGTCGGCATTCCGCGGGCGCTCAACATGTATGAGAACTTCCCGTTCTGGTTCACATTCTTCAACACGCTGGGCTTTAACGTCGAGCTTTCAGATCCTTCCACCAAAAAGACGTATGAAGCCGGCATTGAAAGCATGCCGTCTGAGTCGGTCTGCTATCCTGCGAAGCTTTCGCACGGCCACATTATGAATCTGCTTGAGAAAGACATTGATTTCATCTGGATGCCATGCAGCAAATGGGAGCGTCAGGAAGATGAAGGTGCGGGC
>CAYPKC010000091.1:0-3416 GCA_964411215.1 uncultured Eggerthellaceae bacterium
AGGCGCAGATGGCCCGAAGCACTTGGATTACACGCTGACGCGTACCGAGTTTGAGCGCATCACCAAAGATCTCCTTGACCGCACCAAGAAGCCGGTCGAACAGGCGCTCAAAGATGCAGGCCTCAAATCCGGCGAGCTTGACGAGGTTATTCTTGTCGGCGGCTCAACGCGTATGCCTGCTGTGCAAATCCTGGTTGAGCAGCTCACGGGCAAAAAGCCAAACATGAGCGTGAACCCGGACGAGGTTGTTGCTATGGGCGCAGCTATCCAGGGCGGCGTTCTCTCAGGAGATGTCACTGGCATTCTGCTCCTCGACGTCACTCCTCTGTCACTTGGTGTTGAGACCATGGGCGGCGTTATGACCAAGATGATTGAGCGCAACACAACCATTCCAACCCGTAAAACGGAGATTTACTCAACCGCTGCTGACAACCAGACAAGCGTAGAGGTACATGTCCTTCAGGGCGAACGCGAAATGGCCGCAGGCAACAAGACGCTTGGTCGCTTCCAGCTTACCGGCATTCCGGCAGCGCGCAGAGGTGTTCCACAGATCGAAGTTACCTTCGATATTGACGCAAACGGTATTGTTAATGTGTCTGCAAAAGACCTTGGCACGGGCAAGCAGCAACAGATCACGATTTCTGGCTCAACCGCACTGTCTGACGACGAAGTCGATCGTATGGTGAAAGATGCTGAGCAGCATGCCGAAGAGGACAAGAGGCATAAGGAAGAGGTCGAGGTTCGCAACAACGCAGAGGCGCTCATCGGTGCAACTGAGCAGACCTTGAACGAACTTGGCGACAAGGTTCCGACTGACGCTAAGAATGAAGCGGAAAGTGCCATTGCCGAGACAAAGACGGCACTTGAGGGAACCGACCTTGAGGCAATCAAGTCTGCAACCGAGCGTATGCAGCAAGCTGGTTACAAACTGGCAGAAGTAGTCTACACGACTCAGGGCGAGCAGGCGGGTGAAGCAGCCGACGCTGCAGAGAGCACGCCAGCTGAAGACACCATTGAGGCAGACTACGAGGTTGTAGAGGACGAGGAAGAAGGGAAATAATCCGGCATGGATCACCCCAAAACGGACAAAGCCGCTTCCTCTGGAAATCCTACAGATCCCGGCAACGGAGATGTTTGGAACACCATGCACAACAATACAGGCACGGGCGCACAAGGTGCGCCCGATGTCTTACGCGGAAGTGATGCAAACACATCTCCCGCGCCAACAAGATCAGGCAAAACCGATGCGGCAGAGAACGGAAAAGAGAATCCCATGAACGGGTCAGAGAAAAAAGAACACGAAGAGATAAAAGATAACGAAACAAACAAAGCCGAAGAGAACGTATCTGAAGAAGAAGTATTAGATGCAGTGCTTGAGGCAGAGGCAGCGGCTATCGTCGACAATGCCATGGATGAAGTCAGGGCTGAGGCTGGGGAAAAGGATGCTCAGCGCGAAGTTGCCGAATGGAAAGACAAATATCTCAGACTTCATGCTGAATGGGACACGTATCGCCGTCGCCAAAAAGAGCAGCAGGAGATTCAAAAGGCGCTTGCAGCTGAAAAGCTTGTCGGAAGCCTTATTCCTGTCATAGACGATCTTGAGCGCTCGATCAATTACGCCAAAGAGAACGGAGAAACCGGGCTGTTGTCAGGGGTGGAAGCCGTTCTTGCCAAGTTTGTCGATACGTTAAAGAAAGACGGCGTGGAAGTAATTGATCCGCAAGGCCAGCCGTTTGAAGCGCTTGAAGCGCAGGCGGTAGGCACCGTAGAAGATAGTAACCAGTTTGATGAGACGGTCGCTGATGTCTATCAAAAGGGCTACAAGATTGGCAATAAGGTCTTAAGACCGGCCATGGTGACCGTTACAACCGGCGGTCCGCAAAGGCCAGACGAACAAAAAGACGAAGACTAAGAAGGAGGGCGGTATAGTATGGCAGCTGCGCCTGATTACTACAAGACGCTAGGCGTGTCGCGTACCGCCTCGCAAGATGAAATAAAGAAGGCTTTTCGTAAGCTCGCCCGCACGCATCACCCCGATGCTGGCGGCGACGAGGCCAAATTCAAAGAAATCAACGAGGCGTACGAAGTACTCTCTGATGAAAAGAAGCGCAACCTCTACGATCAATACGGCACGGCGAACGAGAACCAGATTCCGTGGGGCGGTGCTGGAGGCGCAAGTGGCGCGCAAGGATTCAACTACGACGACATCTTCGGCGGCAGTGGTGGAACATACACTTACACCACAGGCGGCGGTGGCGGCGGCTTCGGCGGCATTGATTGGTCGGATATTCTCGAGAGTATCAGAAGCGGCGAAGGTGCTTTTGGCACCGATTGGGATTTCGGGCGCGGCGCTCGGAAGGCTCAGCGTGGCCAAGATATGAGCGTGACGCTTGATGTGACGTTCGACGAAGCCTTCAACGGCACCGAAAAAAGAGTCACTATCCGCATTCCCGGCAAAGCCGAAGCAGACACCATCGATGTGAAAGTGCCTGCGGGAGCGCGTGAAGGCGGCCGCTTGCGCTATAAAGGCAAGGGCGGTCTTGGTGAAAACGGCGGCGAGGCAGGCGACCTGCTGATCACTACGCACATCACCGAGCATCCTTACTATAAGCGCGACAAAGCAGATGTCTTAATAGAGCTTCCGGTCAATATTGCAGAGGCAACCCTGGGCACAAGCGTTGTGGTGCCAGCACCAGATGGCACAAAAGTAAAGGTGAAAATCCCGGCCGGTACGCAAGATGGAAAAATCTTGAATATCAAAGGCAAGGGTGCCCCTGATTTGAAGAATAAGGGAAAGAACGGCGACCTCAAGATACAGGTGAAGGTCGAAGTTCCAACCACGCTCAATGAAGAGCAGAAGAAAGCCATGGAAGAATTCTTGGCTGCAAGTCCTAGTGCGGTGAGACCATGGTAAGGCAAAGGATTGAATACGCTGCTCAATCCATAGACGACCCAAACAAGCCGCTTTATATGATCAGCGTTGCGGCAGAGCTTGCAGGAGTTCATCCGCAAACTCTGCGCACCTATGAGCAGAAGGGGCTTGTAACGCCGCAGCGTACCAGTGGCGGAACGCGTATGTATTCCCAGGCTGATCTTGATCGCCTTGCGTTGATCAACGAACTCACGCAAGAGGGCATCAATTTGGCGGGCGTCATGCGCATTCTCGATCTGGAATCGCGCTTGAATGAGAGTGAACAAAAGCTCGAAAATCTCCATCGACGTTGTCAGAGATTGGCTCGACGCATCAGTGAACTCGACCCCTCAAAAGCGGTAACCGCACTTATCCGTATGAGCGATATACCGCCTGTTGTTCACTGGCTCACGCGCGATGATGTCTTCCGCAAATAGCTAACGTACGAGAAGGAACGAAATGAATCTGAACAAGCTGGCTGTCACAGCGCAGGAAGCTGTGCAGA
>CAYPKC010000091.1:3426-6224 GCA_964411215.1 uncultured Eggerthellaceae bacterium
CTTTTGATGATAGGAATACTGCACTACAAAAAACAATGGGTATTGCATCAGATGCTGATTCAGCGATGATCGAACCAATACATCTTCTCAAAGCGCTCTTCGACGCCGACGAGAATAACATTGCGGCCATTATTAAAAGAATTGGCGCAGACCCTACGTGGCTTGCGCAGAATATCGAAGATGACATAGCAAAAATGCCGAAACAGTCTGGAAGCGGCCTTCCTATGGCAGCGCCTTCCCAGGCATTTATCAAAACGATAGATAACGCAGAGAAGATTGCCGGCAAACTGGGCGATTCGTATGTTACCTCTGAGCATTTGCTTATCGCTTTGTCTGAAGACAAAGGCTCTGCAGGCAAATTGCTTACAACGGCAGGCATTACGCGCAACAATATCGAGGCTGCCTATAACGCCTTGCGCGGCGATACGCGCGTCACGTCGCAAACCGACAAAACGCAGTTCGAGGCTCTTGAGCAATATGGCCAGAACTTAACGCAGCAAGCACGCGATGGCAAACTTGACCCGGTAATCGGCCGCTCAGAAGAGATCCGCCGCACCATTCAAGTGCTTTCGCGCCGTACGAAAAACAACCCGGTGCTCATTGGCGAGCCTGGTACGGGCAAAACAGCAATCGTTGAAGGCCTGGCGCAAAGAATTGTCGCGGGCGACGTACCTTCAAGCCTTCAAGACCGCGAGATTATCTCGCTTGACTTAGGTGCCATGATGGCTGGCGCGAAGTATCGCGGCGAGTTTGAAGATCGTCTGAAGGCGGTTTTGCGCGAGGTGAAGGAGTCGGGCGGCAATATCATCTTGTTTATCGACGAACTTCACACCATCGTTGGCGCAGGCGCGGGCGGGGACAGCTCCCTTGATGCGGGCAACATGTTAAAGCCGGCATTGGCGCGCGGCGAGCTTCATGCGATTGGTGCAACGACGTTGGACGAATACCGCAAGCATGTCGAAAAGGATGCGGCGCTTGAGCGACGCTTCCAGCCGGTTTTAGTCAGCGAACCCACCGTAGAAGACACCATTGCCATTCTTCGCGGACTGAAGGAAAAGTATGAGATCCACCATGGCGTGCGCATTACTGACGGCGCTATTGTGGCCTCCGCTGAATTGTCTGACCGCTACATTTCCGATCGTTTCCTGCCTGACAAGGCGATTGACCTTATGGATGAGGCAGCAAGTCGCCTGCGTATCGAGATCGATTCCATGCCAGAAGAAGTCGATATGGCCGAGCGCCACCTCACGCAGATGCAGATCGAAGAGCAAGCGCTTATGAAGGAGTCAGATGAAGCGTCTGCCGAAAGGCTTGAGAAGCTTCGTCGCGACATTGCCGATGCACGCGATGCGCTCGATAAGCAAAAGGCTGCTTGGCAAAACGAGAAAGACGTGATCGTCGGCGTGCAGAATCTCAAGGCTGAGCTCGATTCCGCCCAGCTTGAGGAAGAGCGCGCAACGCGTGAGGGCGATCTTATGCTCGCGTCCGAGATTCGTTATGGACGCATTCCTCAGCTGCAGCAGCAATTGCATGAGGCTGAAGAGCATCTGAAGATCAACCAAGAAGAAGGCGCCATTCTGAAAGAAGAGGTTACCGAAGACGAGATTGCGCAAGTTGTGTCAACGTGGACCGGCATTCCGGTCACCAAGATGATGCAAGGCGAGATGGAGAAGCTTGTTGACCTTGAAGAGGTGCTGAAAAAGCGCGTGGTTGGCCAGGACGAGGCAATTAACGTGGTTGCAGGCGCTATTCGCCGTAGCCGCGCAGGTCTTTCCGACCCCGAAAAGCCTATCGGCAGCTTCATGTTCTTGGGCCCGACCGGTGTTGGCAAAACCGAGCTGGCTAAATCGCTTGCAGAATACTTATTTGACAGCGAGAAGGCCATGGTTCGTATCGATATGTCCGAATACATGGAGAAGTTCAGCGTGCAACGTTTGATCGGTGCTCCTCCAGGATATGTCGGATACGACGAGGGAGGCCAGCTTACCGAAGCCGTACGACGTCATCCTTATTGCGTCATTTTGCTCGACGAGATTGAAAAGGCGCATCCCGACGTCTTCAACATCCTTCTTCAAGTGCTTGATGATGGACGCTTGACTGACGGCCAAGGACGTGTTGTCAACTTCAAGAACACGATCATTATTATGACGTCCAATATCGGAAGCCAGATCATTCGCGATCGTGCTGTTGAGAGCGCAACGTTCGACAGCATGGAAGATACCGATGGCGAGACCATGGGCGAGATGATCCAAGATATGGCGCAGATGACTCCTGAGCAAGCCGCAAAGCGTATGGCAGAGTTCAGCCAAAAGATGAACGATGCGCTACGTTCGCACTTCCGCCCAGAGTTCTTGAACCGTATCGACGACATTGTGACCTTCAATGAGCTTTCGATCTCGAGCATTGAGCCGATTGTCGACATTCAGCTTGAGGAGATTCGCGATCGTTTGAGCAAGCGCCGCATTACGCTTGATGTGACCTCGGCTGCAATGGAGCATTTGGCAATCGACGGATTCGATCCGGTATATGGCGCGCGTCCGTTGAAGCGACTGATCCAGCGTAAGATTGTCGATACTATTGCCCAAGAGGTTATCAATGGAAAGCTGCATGACGGAAGCCATGTGTTGGTAGACATTGGACCGGAAGGCGATTACAGTTGCAGGATTGAAGGACCGATGGATCTCGATCTGGATTCACTGAGCGAATAGTTGAGCAATGACGATATTTAAAAGCAAAGACAATCGTGAAGACGCATTTGAAGTACGCCGCAAGGTGTTTATGGAAGAGCAGGGTTTTCA
>CAYPKC010000092.1:0-6222 GCA_964411215.1 uncultured Eggerthellaceae bacterium
TCTTGCATCATGCGCAATTGCTTTTCGGTGTTGCCCGGGCCCATCGGAATGGCCATGGCACCAAGGCGCTCGCAACCCGCCTGAAAACCGATGCCTGCGGTCCACAGTCCATATCCGGGGGTGATTTGGACGCGGTCAAGAACGCCGACACCTGCAATCTCGAAGCAGCGGGCGAATTGAACAGCCCAGTCGGTAACGTCTTGCGAGGTGTAAGGAATGATGACGGGGGTGCCGGTTGTGCCGGAAGACGAATGGATGCGGACGATCTCTGCATCAGGCACGGCTTGCAGCCCAAGCGGATACACGGCACGCAGGTCATCCTTTTCAGAGAATGGCAGCTTCTCGAAATCTTCCTGGCTTGCGACGTCTTGGACATCAAGCCCTTCAAACTTCTTTGCATAGAACTCCGAGCGATCTTTGATCGTCTTTAATTGCTCGCGTATCAGTTCCAGTTGCTCAGGTTTCATCTGCATAGTAGCGTCCTTCTTCTTTCGCCTTTGGGTGTTGGCTTTGGTCTATCGCTGATTTCGTTTGCGTCTTATATGATGCGTGAGTTACCACTTTAGCTTAATGGGTCGGCTCTAGCTTGACCAGTTTGTATATTTGATTGCGGTCTGACATAGTGGATGAACTGGTCAACGCCTTCACCAGCGCATTGCCGAATTCCATGTTGTTCGGAAAACCTTGGGCGGCGGCATCGCGGGCATACCAGTCGCTGTAGTCTTGCACCGACATCCAGTTATCGCTTTCGATGCGAAGGAACGTCTCGCCCGGATTCGCAACCGCGTGCGCCTTCGAAGACGTTCTCATGCCACCGGTCGCATCGGTAAAGGCCAGCTCCAAATTGAGATAGCTTGCATCATAGGGCGTGCCGTCGCCTGCGCGCTCAATCTTGTTCACCATCTCAGCAACGATGAACTTCTGGCCTTCGTCCAAGATGACAGGAGGGTCAAGCTCGATAATGTGGTAGCCCGGTTGCGGGAACATTTCGTCAAACTCGGTGACCAAAGACGCTTCCTCATCCAGCATCTCGCCGGTGAGTTCTTCAAGGGGCGTGTCGTTGTTGAGCACATAGATTTGCACATGCACGCGATTGTTGGCGCTGAAGGTTTGCGCGGTCACCGCTTCAAGCAACTCGGCGCCGTTCGACTCAAAGACGTTTGCCACCCACACGTCATCGCTGAAAGTGCTCGGCGTTACGAATTCGGAAGCGCCCAGGTAATCATATTGGTAGAGCGTGTCAGAACTTTCCGCGACAGGCGCCACGTCAAACACGGTGGGGTGCACGATGGAGTGGTCGTAGTAGGAAAGCCAGAACAGGCCGGTCGCTTCGCCCTCTTGCACGGTTTGCCCTGCCTTCGCCGCAACCTGCACATCTTGCGCAGAGGCGGGGAGTCCCCAATGCGGGGAATCTTCGGCGTTGCCGGCTTCCCTGAACAAAGCGTCAGAGCCCCAATTGTTCTTGCAGAGCCACGCGCCATTTCCGGGAGGCGCGCCGCTTGCAGTGCCTTGGAAGTTGGACGCTGCATACGAGTCGTCCCAGCCCACAATCGTGACAGCGTGGTTGTCAACAATCTCGCTTGCGCCGTTGTGCTGGCTCCACGTGCTGTAGGTGAAGTGGTCGCTCGGGGGCGAGTTCACAAAGTTGCCCTGGACAACTTGCTGCGGAATGGTGGTCGCGGTTTCAAGCGCGATTGCGACGGCACCGGTGTCCATAAGCGCATGTTTGATCTTGCGCGTGGCATTTGCGTCATAGCCGTGCCACGTGCTGATGCCGGTGGTCGGATCCATCTCAAGGGTGGCTGGGTCGGGAAGGCGGTGTATGCCCGTGACGTGCCAGCCGACTTCGACCGTCGTGCGAAGCGACGGATCGAGCGACCAATCCTGCATGCGCGCATCATCGTTTGCCCCGTCGAAAGAGCCTGTCGAGTACCACGGAAGCGAGCCGTCGTAGCCATTGTATTGGTACGGAGCGCTGCTTTCCGACACCAGGCTTTGCCACGCAATAAGTTGCGAGGCGATCATTTCGAAGTTGCCCTCAACAAGCTGCTGGCTTTTATCCGATGGGTTGAGCAGATAGTAGCCCTCACCTGCCTGGTTGCCGGCTGTCTCTTCCGTCTGCGCCTCATGGGTAAACCACGCGATGGCGCGCTCCGAAATGTCAACCGTGTTATTGAGCGCCACGAGCTGGGGCGTGTTGCTGCTTACCTCTTCGGCGAACTGCGTGGATGCTTTGAGGATGGAGCTTTCAATGGCCGAGGCCATAGCGAATGCCCAACAGTCTCCCCACGGACTTTGGAGTTTTACTGGAGTCGCCAAGCCCAAATTGGTCAGGAAGTAGGAGGAAGGAAGCGTTCGCGTGAGCACTTCGGGCGTGCTTGTTTCTGTTGCATCAGAGGTGGCCGTTTCTGCTTCCGCGTCGCTTGCCGCGTCCGACCCGTCATCTGTTTCCGGCTCGACAAACCCGTCTGGCTGAGCGATGGTTTCCGGCTCGGCCAGCGTCTTTGATTCGGAAGGCGCCATGGGGGTTCCGGTGCTTCCGCTTTGGGCACCGAAGGCATAAGTCGGCAGAAAAGCCAGCACAAGCACGACGGAAAGCGCCCACGACAAAGCGCACTTTGCAAAACGCTGCGAAGACTTTGCCCTCAAGCGAAAAGAATGCGCACGCATATAAGCGCGCGATGCGATACGGTGTCGATTGTTCCCCTTCAAGCGAAAAGCGCGTATCGGTTGGGCTATTTCACGACGAGAACAGGCTTGTTTGCCTTCTGCAAAACAGAGAAGGCAACCGAGCCAAGCATGCCGCGAATAACGCCCATGCCGCGATGTCCCATGACAATGACGTCGTAGTCGAGATCAGACGCATACGCCACAATGGTCTCGTGCGGCGAACCATTCACAATAGTGATGTCGACAAAATCGGCGTCTTTGACAATATCGGCAATCTTTTCGGAAATGAGCGCGATGTTTTCATGCTCAGCTTCTTCGCCGATTTCCGCGATCGCCTCAGAGTCAAGAGAGTCGCCAATGACGCCGGACATGCGTGTGGTAATCTTAAAGGTCTCAGCGTTGTAATCATGCCAGTCAACCACGGAAAGCACGGTTACCTGGGGAGAATCGACGCATTGTGCCAATTCAATGGCGTTGGCAAGGGCTCGCTTTGCTGGCTCGGAGTCATCGTAGGGAACCAAGATTTTCCTGAACATAATCCTCTCCTCATACGATCGTTGGGCGTATCGGGACGTAGCAATACACAATACTTTGACTATATATTTTAAAATAGTTATAAACATAATGACACATGACTAAAACGAGGTCTGATTTATGGGCTTGCTTTCCAAATTTGAAAACAAAATGGAAGACGGAATCGAAGGCGCAGCTGGCATGGTTGGGCGTTCGAGCTTGACGCCCGTGCAAATAACGAAGAAGGCTGAAAAGCAGATGCGCCGCGAAAAGATCGTAGGCGCAGGCAAGCAGTATGCACCAACGCTGTACACGGTTTTAGTGAGTCCCGACGACGACAGCAAGTTGTTCAAGTATTACCCCACGCTTGCGGGCGAAGTCGAGACCTTCCTTATGGCTCGCGCAAGCGAACTGGGATACATGATGGATGGCGCGCCGCTGGTCAGGTTCATTTCTGATCCGGAGCTCAAACGCGGCAAGTTTGATGTGGTTGCCGAAATGGTTGCGGCCTCCATTGTCGAGCAGCTACGCGATGACGAAATGCGCAGATACGGCTTGCCGACCGGTGGCGCGGGGAGGCGTCGCGGGCCTGCTGGTGCCATGGCAGCGCAGCGTGCCAGAAGCAATCTTAAGCCGAGCATGCAACCGCTCGTTAATCTGCAGCCGTCTGAGGAAGAGGCGGGTCTTGGCAGAGGGGAGCCGGCAGCTGATCGTTATGCGCAGGCGCCGTATGAAAATGCTGGGGCGCCCGATGCTTTTGGTGGCGTGCAAGCGCAGCCGCAACGGCAGGCACAACAGTCGCTCTACGACGGACAGCAGGGCGGCATGCCTGCGCAGCCGTCGATGCAGGGCATGCCGCAGCAGGATCCGCGCGGTTATGCGCAAGGGATGCCGCAGGTGCCGGGCGTTGGTGCAGCTGGTGGTGGCGTTGCCGGTGGCGGTGCTGGGGCGGCTGGTGTTGGCGCAGCGGGCGCAGGCGCGGCCGGCATGGCTGTCGGACAAGGGATGCCTGCTTCCTACAACCAAGCCCAGCAAGCACAGCAATTTCAGCAACCTGGTGCTCAAGCGCATCAGCATCTGCCGCACGGCGGCGCAGAACAGCCTTTTGGCGACGAGGGATTTGCCGAGCAAGTGCCTGGATCGGTGCGTACCGCTGATCTCGTTGATGATCCTCAGGCCGCATCATATAAATCGGCGCTCGATGTCTATCTCTATGACGAGGCGCGCGATCGCGTCTACACGTTAACGGGTGCGCCGCAGCGTATCGGCCGCGAATCTGCAAATGACCTTGTGGTTCCCGACATTAATATTTCGCGTGTCCATGCAGAGATTCATCGGGAAGCAGATGGCAGTTGGGTCATTAAGGATCTGGGATCAACGAATGGCCTCTACATCAATGGGCGCAAGGTCGATTCGGCACGTCTTCGCGATGCCGACATGATAACGCTCGGCACGACGACGCTCGAATTCCAAAAGCTTTCGTAACACGCGCAATCGGCGCGCGTTTATCAGGAAGAGCTGCCGCGATAACGACAGCTCATGGTTATAAGGAACGGTTGAGGTGGGTATAAGAAGCAGTATTGCGAAGGTAGTTGGCACGACGCTCAGTTGGGGGCTTCGCAATGTGGCTAAAAAGCCTGCCGGTAACCTGCCGGGCAAAGTTGCCATTGCGATTGATCCGCACATCATACGGAAGCTGCGCACAAAGATGCGCACGGGCTCTATCGTGGTTGTGGGGACAAACGGCAAAACGACCGTGACCAATCTTCTTGCCAATGTGTTGGAAGAGGCGGGCAAAACCGTTTTGTGTAATCGCACCGGCGCGAATCTTGACAGCGGCATTGCGAGCACGCTCATTCAAGGCAAGGATGCCGATTGGGGTGTGCTCGAGTGCGATGAGTTGTGGTCGGCGAAAGTTGTCCCTGAGCTTCAAGCAACGTATTTTCTGCTCTTGAATCTGTTCCGCGACCAGCTCGATCGGTGCGGTGAAATTGATCGCATTCAAAACGCGATTGTCTCGGCGCTTGTTCGGTCTCCGAAAACAACACTTATTTATAACGCCGACGATCCGCTCTGTGCGTACATTGCAAAGCGCGTTGAAGAAGAGCGCGCAAAGGACACGTTGCGTGCGGACGCTCCAAAATCACACGCTATTACGTTCGGCGTCGTTGAATCCATGAACTTGACGCAAAACGCCGTTGCCGATGCCACCATGTGCCAGGTGTGCTCACACATGTTTTCGTATGACTACCGGCAGTACGGACAGTTGGGTTCGTTTGTGTGCAAGCACTGCGGGTTTACACGGCCGGCACTCGATTTTGCCGCATCCGGCATCGACTTTAAAAAGGACGGACTTTCGTTCGATATCACGTTTGAGGATGAAGGCGCTGACCATAAAACCGATCGCATCACCGCTCCTTTGGCTGGCAGCTATATGGTCTACAACTTGCTCGGCGTTTTTGCGACCGCGCATTCTCTCGGCGTTCCGACAGCGGCGATTCAGCAGGCCATCACCACGTTCGACCCGCAAAACGGCAGACTGCAGCGCTACGTGATAGATGGCCACGACATTCTGCTCAACCTTGCGAAAAATCCCACCGGCTTCAACCAAAACCTGCGTATTGTTGCGGCCGATGATGGTCCTAAGGCAGTCGCGTTCTTTATCAATGATCGCATTGTTGATGGATGCGATATCTCATGGATTTGGGATATCGATTTTGAAGAGCTTGTCGCTCAGCAAGAAGCGGGGCTTACGGTATTTGCCGGAGGATCGCGCAAAAACGATCTTCAGGTGCGCTTGAAATATGCTGGCGTGCAGGCAACGCTCATCGATGATGTCGAAGAGATGTTTGCGCCGGGAGCCGTCGCGCCGGGACTTCCCATCTATGCGATTGCGAATTATTCCGCACTGCCGCCCGTGCATGCAAAACTCAACACATTGGCAAAAAGCGCTTCTGCTAATGCGTTGCCTTCAAGCACGCCTTCTTCCGCCACCACCACCCCAACCACCACCTCAACCCCAACTGCCACTTCCGACCA
>CAYPKC010000093.1:0-3813 GCA_964411215.1 uncultured Eggerthellaceae bacterium
CAGAGGTGTTGATCTCATTTCCTGAATGTTGTTCGGCAACTTTGGGAAATAGGCTTTAAAAGAGGCGCCATCATCGATGACATACCCCGTATTGAGCAACTCTTCTGCATACGCATAGAACTTCATCCTGATAGCAAAGCTTGCCTTGTCGGCCACAGACGTATGAAGACTTGTTTCTGTGGACGCACGGGTCGCGTAGTAGTGGCGCGCTCGATTCAAAGCAGCATCAAACGACCACGCATCAACGTTTGAGTAGTACGGATTTTGTCCCGCCGAAATCGACGATAACGTAGCCGCTCTTTGGTATTGGCAATATCCGGGATTGTTGCCGCAATCATATTGATAGGCGCGCAGCTTTTGCTCGTTTGCCACCTGTGCTGCCGCTTCCGCTTGAGCAGCAGCATCGCGTATGGCTTGCGCATTGCTCTCAACGTCGCTTCCCAGCTTTTCGAGCTCATCATTTGAAGAAGATCCTATTGGAATGCCTTCAAATGGCACAAGTACCGTAAGCGCTTGATAAGAAGCGTCCATAGCCGCATTGTGCTCATTGGCCTTGGCGACAGACAAAGAGCTTGCTGCAGAAAGAAACGGCAAGACCTTTTGCACTTCGTTAAGCCCCGCAGATGCAGTGTTGGAAAACCGCACCTTTGCTTCTGAGACCTTTGTCCCCATCTGTATAAGATTTGCCGATACGCCTGCCAAAGGAGGAATGCATGCCGCGACGATTCCCAGGCCGTAAGAGACGGCCGAGAGCAGCGTCATTGAAAGCACCGCGGCATCGCATGTTTTCACGGCGATCATGAATTCGGCTACTTCGTTTTCGGCAGCAAGCGAACAGGCATCGGCAACTTCTTGAATCTCTGAGGAAGCGCTTGAGACTCTATAGACTTGAGCGCCTGAGAATATGAGGGCAAGGCTTATCATCAAAGCGACTGCCATGCCAACCGAAGTCATTCCTTGCTCGTCGCGAAATACGCCTTTGCGACACTTCTCGCGTATGTTTATGATCTTTTTACCCATGCCAGGTCACCCATCCTGAAGGGTCTAATCCATCGGCTGATCCAGCAATCCAGTCAGGTTTTGACTGTGTCTGCGCCTGTGTTGTAATCTCTAAGTTTCCATTTGCATTAACGAGCCCGAGAAGCGCCATGCCAAAATCAAGGAGAGGCAGCGGCTTGACCTCCGTGGAAATCTGCACGCTCACTTCTTGCGATGTTTCATCACCTGCCAGGGATATATCCCAGCTGCATTCGCTCGAATGGACATGGAATTGGTCGATCTGGGGAATCGCGGAAAGCCGCCTGCGAATATAGTCTTCGTTCGTATCAGCGTTTGATGAGGTCGAAGTAGCCAAGAGCCTGCAGCCTTCAGCGGCAGCTCCCTGCATCACCAATCGATCGTATAGCACGATTCCTGGCTGCAGCAGCAACAATGCTAAGATCATGAATACCGGGAGTGCGAAGGCGGCTTCAATCGTGCTTTGGCCACGCGAGAGTTTCAACTTTTTAATAGCTGAAAACATCTGCTGTACCTCCAAACAGCACGTGGATATTGTGCGAGGCGGAGTTTATGGCATGCTCGATGAACATACCGTCATTGAGCGCCTGCGCCAAAAGCCCCAAAGCCACTACAATCGCAATACTGGTACCAACTATCACCGCATATTCAACAGTCGATTGCCCTTTCTCGTTATGAGTAATTCCCTTCAGGATGCATTTGTAATGATCGTCGGCATCTTTGCGCGCGGCTTTTCCTATGCCATGCCGCTCAAGAAGATGTGTCCATTGCTTCAAAGCGCCGGAAAAGATCCTTGTCGGTGAATTCGCCTTTTTACCTGTTTGCGGTGCTGCTGTGATGCAGCCTGTGCGTCCTACAATCCCGATATCCCTGATGCTATCGCTTGCCACAGTTCTTCCAATTTTGGTCTGAAAACCGTTATGGCAAGGATGGCTATCACTACTAAAACTCCGACCAGAATGGCATATTCGGTTGTCCCTTGACCCTTTTCGCAACGGAGCTTCTCGTGCATCCAACACGCTAAGCGAATTTGTTTTGTGCGCATGCTCGAAGAGAGTCTTTTTGCCTTGCCTACCACTTCTGAAACTGTTTGTACCATTTCTCAGATCCTTTCTCGCTAAACTCATAACCCGCCTCCTGCCAATTCGAGTAGAACAGGTCCTAACACCATGATGAGCATCGCTGGAAGTATCAAAACGCCCGTCGGAATCATCATCTTCACAGGCGCTTTGGCGATGCGTTCTTGACGCTCCGATCGATAGGCGCCGCGTGCATCCATTGCGTCTTCTTCAAGGCTTTGAACCATGGAGGAGCCATATCGTATGGAGCGCACGATCGTCTCGACAACGCGTCCGAGTACGGTTGATTTATAGGTATGCGCTAACTGCCGCAACGCCTCGTCGCGGCGAGCCAGCCCTGAGCTCCACTGTCTTTGTGCCAAAGCAAGCTCGCAAGACAATTCCGTATCAAAATGCTCTGCATAGAGCTTCAAACTGGAGTCAAAGGAGAGGCCGCTTCTCATGCCAAGAGCTATCACATCAAGCATTTCTGGAAGATGCCTTTCGGATTCATGCACGCGCCTATCAATGCGTGACTGCAATGCTCGCTGTGGCACTTGCCAGCCGAGAATGGCGCCTACAAGCGCACAGACAAAAGCCATCTGATACGAGAACATGAGCCCTATAACGCATCCAACAATTGCAGACCCAAGCGCAATACGGCACTTCGCCTCAGTAAATGCTCGCGCACTTATGCGGCCTTCCAGCCCGGTGTAGCGGATGTTGCGCTCAAACCACTTCGATGGCGGCATGTTGATGCGCGTAAACAGTGATTTCTGCGCGCGATAGTTTTTGGTTGAGAGCCTTATAAGGAAAGTGATGACCTTGCTTGTATGCTTTTGTTTTGCGCCGCACGATAAAGACGTGCTGTTTTGCTGTCCTTGCAGTGCCACCTCTTTTAAAGATTCTTTATGCCTGCGGCTTAGCTGCCACCTTTCAATACACTTCCATGCATTGAACCCGGCGATTAAGGCAAAACCGACACTGAGTGCCATCCACCATGTTTGTGCATCCATGCTCATGGGTTACTCCGTTTCTATGCGCAGCATTCGCCTGACGATGAGCACGCCGGTAAGTTGCATTGCTAACGCGAGCGCCAAAAGCGCCATGCCAAGCAAGCTTGAGAAAAACGGTGAGAGAAAGTCAGGGCTCATGAGGGAGAAAATGGCGACAAGAAGAAACGGCATGACCGTGACAATGCTTGCTGAAAGCTTTGCTTGTGCCGTTTGGACTCGCAGCGAGCGCGTTAGTTTGAGCTCGCTTTCAACCGAATCAGTCGCTGCTTCAAGCACCGGCGCGATGCTTCCTCCGCTTTGATGTTGCACATCAAGTGCGACCGCCACAAAAGAAAGCTCAGGAACGCGTTTGTTGCCTCTCATGATTGAGAGTGCTTCTGTGGGAGAATCGCCCATCTCTAATCTGTCTGCAGAAACCTTAAAGAGATATGACAGATACCCATCCATCTCATGCGCTGAGTCGGAAAGCGTTTGCAACAGCGAGTGTCCTGATCTAAAAGACATGCTTAACATCCGAAGCGCTTCTGGCACATCTTCTCTCATCGACATTGTTTGCTTATCGCTTGCATTGCGTACATAGACCGCACATCCGACCATGACAAGACAGAAGATCGCACATCCGAATACGGGAGAAAGCGTAACGAGCCAACCTGCAAGCCCCGCGAGCAGTGCTGCTGCCACCACATCTGAAAGCAGCGCTTCTGAGGTGATAGGGATGTTTT
>CAYPKC010000093.1:3823-6202 GCA_964411215.1 uncultured Eggerthellaceae bacterium
GGTCAAGAAGAATCTGTGCGTTTTGGCAAAGGCCTGAAACCGCAGGAATCTTAGCCAAAACGACGCGTGAAAGACCACGGAGAGGCCGCACTCCTCCTTGCACAAGTAACAACAGGCGGTCTGTCGCAGTAGGAGCAAGCATTGACGAGGCGAGGTTGCGACGCCGAATCATAAGGTAGATGCCTTCGCCGATACATGCCCCTGCTAAGAGCGCTAATATGCCTGCAATAATGGCGAAGATCGTAGGGTTTAGTCCGATGCCGATACTATGCTCTCCCATTGTTTCACCTCATCTCCAAACTCGGTTGCCTCTTGTAATATCGACGGATGCTCGATCCATGTTCCGGGCACTAAAGCATCTGCTCGTTTATAGATGCGATGAATTGAGCACGTTCGTTTTTTGCGGTCGTAGACTACTTCTGCGATCACAGAGAGAAACCGCTTGCCTTCGCTTCCTCGTGCCACTTGCACCACATAGTCAAAAGCGTTTCCTATCTGCGCTTCTATAGAGTCAACAGGGAGATCGACGGCGTAACGGACCATCGTTACCATGCGATCAATAACGTCTTCCGGAGAATTAGCATGCAAAGTGGTAAGCGAGCCATCATGACCCGTATTCATGGCTTGCAGCATATCGAGCGCCTCGCCGCTTCTGCATTCACCGACGATAATGCGATCAGGCCTCATACGCAATGCATTGATGACAAGCTCACGTATGGTGACCTCACCCGTCCCTTCTGCGTTTTGGGGACGTGCTTCCATGCGCACGACATGATTGCATTCGTCGAATTTGAGCTCGGCCGAGTCTTCTATCGTAATCACGCGCTCGTCGGGAGAGATCAGCCGCGAAAGCGCATTGAGCAGGGTTGTTTTGCCACTTCCGGTTCCTCCCGACACCACCACATTTTTCCGCAGCCGTATAAGCCAACTTAAAAAAAGCGCGACGGACTCATCGAAGGATCCCAGTTCTATCATCTCTTCCAGTGTCATGGCGTGTTGCGTAAAGGCTCTGATCGTAAGGTGAGGGCCGTCAGGGGCGATGGGAGGAATGACCGCATGCACGCGATGACCCTGTGGAAGACGTGCATTCACCAGAGGACTTGATTCGTCAATGCGGCGTCCCAAAGGGCCGATAATCCGATCGATAAGGACACGAACCTGCTCATCGCTATCAAAGGCAAGATCACTTCGTATGAGCTTGCCATCGCGCTCAAAAAAGATGCTTTTAGATCCATTGATCATGATCTCGGTAACGCTCTCGTCTTCTATAAGCCCTTCGATGGGACCCATGCCGAACACAACATCGACGAGCTCATCGACAAGTCTGCGTTTCTCAGCTCCAGACAGCGAATCCCACTTATGCTCAGAGAGGGCATGGCGGCAAGAATTCCTCAACTCGTTGCGTGCTCGCTGGGGATTGTCGACCATGATTGCCGCGATCGCTTCTAAGGATGTCCACTTCCTGACATCTTGACGCAGCTCTTCAACCGTCAGGCGCGTCTTGGCTTGAACGCCGTTGACAACGGCATTGATTCCTTCGACTTCACGAACTCTTTCTGTCAGCGTCGCTTTCATGGAAGAACCTCTTTGAGCAACGCTTGCACACTTTGGCAGAAAGGATTTTTCGATGCTGCAAGTTCGCTTGCGAGTCCTGCGCCCAGCAACTCTTCAACTTCAAGACCGCCGTCTTTCAACTCGAACACATGCGCTCCGGATAAGGCATTTGCAATATCGAGCGATGTGAAGAGGGCATGGCGACCGCATTTGTTTAACGCGTAGATGAATGACCCTGATGCCACGCCCATGCGCATGCACAGCTCAAGGGCATGTTTGCATGTACGCACTGAGGAGGCTCGTTGGTCGAGCACGAAGATGGAGCACGTGCTAAGTTCCAGGAGTTGGGCGTGATGGCCTGACCAGTTCGCCCCTGTGTTGACGAGCACAATATCGAATGCTTGCGAGACCGCCGCAATTAATTCGTCAAGATGATCCGACAATGTTTCTGAACGCTCAAGCCGCGTCGGAGCGCTTATCACCACGGGCTCTGCCTGCACTCCTTCTGAGGCAAGGTGCGCAAGCATCTCCTGGTTTGCCAAGATGGTATCTATCGAGATCATAGGCACATCGCCCATGACTTGATGCATGTCGCCGAATTGCAAATCACCATCGATGACAGCGACTCTGTAGCCACTGGCAGTGCATAGATAGGCAGCAACGGCACAGAGCGCGCTTTTGCCTACTCCCCCGCTGCCGCTCAAGATCGAGATGATGTATGAATGCGGATTGAGAGCTATATCCTTGCTTGCTTCTTGTTGTGACTCATGAGGTGGTTCATACGTTGTTTCCTGTGGTGACTCATGTTGTGACCCATGGGGTGGT
>CAYPKC010000094.1:0-6153 GCA_964411215.1 uncultured Eggerthellaceae bacterium
CCATCATACCGCCGGCACAGGTGGCGGAAGAGGTTGGCAGCCCTGTTACCTACGTCGTCGTTATCCTTGCCATCATTGTTGTGACGTTCGGTATTTGCTTCGCCGTCTACCAAGCTTCCAAGAAGCACAATTGGGTCGACCCGAACAATGTGTTCGCACCCTTTACCTGGCAGCTTGAGGGTTTGAAGAAGCCTGCAAAGGTGCTCTCGAATGTTCCTTCCGAAATGATGAGCGAGGGACAAAACCCCATGGGTATGCCTATTAAGAAGCTGTGGGATCCGAACGAGAAGATCGTTCTTCCTGACGAATACATTCCGGGCAAACACCATCCGTCTTCGCCGTCTATCGAAGCTGGCGACGACCCGGCGGCAATGAACCATCCTGTCAAGACCAATGGTGTGGCAAACACCGCTGTGGCCGTGCCTATGAGCCAGCCGGTCATCATTTCCAAGAAGGCTGGTATCGGTACTTCGGCAAGTGTTGGTATTAAAGATGCGGAAGCTGCGCGCAAAGCAGAAGAAACCGTGGCGGTACAAATTGCTGCCAATGTTCCTGCGGCGACGTCGGCAGAAGTCGAGTCCGTGAAGATTCCGGTAAACGTGACGGCTGATGCTGCCGCCGCAACCGCAGCTGAGCACGAGGCTTTAGCAAACGAGAAGCGCGCAGAGGCCGATGTCAAGAAATATGCTGTTGAAGCTCAAGCATATGAGTATCAAGTTAAGGCTGACAGCGATCTGTTGGCTGCCGAGAGGGAAGTCAAGGAAGCTACAGCAGCAGCCAATCAAGCTCATGGGGCTGTTGAAGCAGGAAACACTCCTATAGATGCTGCAAGTGTTGGTGCTGCTGCAACAGATGCCGCTGCAAGCGCGACGGGCGCTGCAAGCGCTGCGACCACTGCAGATGCTGCAAAGCCAGATGTCGCCTCATCGTCAAGCGACAAAGACAGCGACAAATAAGGTTTCGTGAATGAGGTTGTGGTGCCCATGAAGGCGTCACAGCCTCATTGCGAATGGAGGTTGAACTATGAGCGATACAACTAATACAACAAAGACAGCATCGGCTCCTGCGCCGAAGTCTGTTGTGACGGCTCAAGCGGCATCAACTCACGGCACTACTGCCACACCTCAAGCGACTTCAACGCAAGCTGCTGATCCTGCGGCTCATGATCGCATGTCGATGCCTGAAAATAATGGCTTGACCGTGACAAAACCAACGGTTGCTACGCAACAAAAGCAGGGTGAAACATTTAAAGCAACGCTGACGGTCAAAGATATGGTCGTGTGGGGACTTATTACCATGGTTCCTATTTCACCGATGGCTGTCTATGGTGGTGTGTTTACTGATTCTGGCGGCATGCCAACCCTTGCGTTCATTATTGGATTTGTTGCCGTGTTATTTAGCGTGTTCTCATTCGGCATTATGATCCAACACTTTCCGTCTTCAGGATCTATTTTCACGTATGTAAGCCATGTATTTGGCAAGATGCCAGGCTTCATTGCCGGCTGGCTTATGCTGCTGCAATACCTCGTGAGTCCGGCTATGGTCTACCTGATCGCGGCTATCGCCATTCACAGCATGTTGCCGGATATACCGATTCTGGTGCTGTGCTTCGGCTTCCTGATCATCGTGGCGATTGTGTCGCTCATCGGCATGAAAACGGCCATGATGGTAAACAAACTGGCGCTCGTAGCACAGCTCGTGATCTTGGCGTTGTTCGTCGTTTTCGGCATTATCTTTGTCGTTCAACATCCCGAAAGCGCGAACTTCTCATCGACAAACATTTTCAATCCGTCGAAGTTCGAGTTTGGCGGAACCATGTCGGCTGTATCTCTCGCTGTTATGTCCTATGTTGGTTTTGGCGCTATCGCAACGCTGACCCAAGAAGCGAAAGATCCGAAGCACGGACCGTCTCGCGCCATGATGGTTATGGCTATTGTGCTCTGCATACTGTATGTACTGCAGTGCTTCATCGCGACATGCATCGATCCATCCGGCGCAGCATTTAAGGGCAATACCGATAACGCATTCTATGCCGTGGCAAAGCTTGCGGCCGGTCCTTGGCTTATGATTCTGTGCGCCGTTGGCGTCGCGCTTGCCCAAGGCGTCTTCACCGCCATCGCGCAGCAGAATTCCATTGCGTTCGTTATGTACACTATGGCAAAGGGAGGCTGCTTGCCAAAGGCTATGGCAAAGATGAACAAGCGTACCAACTCACCATTGAATGCGGTGCTCTTCATCATCGCCTTGTCAGTCGTCTTAACCCTGGTTTTCCAATTCAGCGGCATCAATATGAATACAGTCGTCAAGATTTCCAACTTTGGCGCTCTGTCAACGTACACGCTGTTGAACTTGGCTGTCATTATTTTCTGTTGGGTGCAACTTAAAGAGCGTAAAGGCGCAAAGGCACTCTTCATGCATCTTATCTTCCCAGCTTTTGGAGCTTTAGTTTGCTTTGCCATCTTGCTATCGGTTGGCACGGTGGCGCTTGTGGTCGGTGTCATATTCATTGTCATTGGCATCGTTTACTACCTTGTGCTGACGAAAGTGATGAAGCGAGAAATAAACCTTGGTTGATAAAACGTATCCGACTTCGAGAAAAGCATATGTAAAGGAAAGTAAATAACAAACTGTATTAAGGAGAATATGATGCCAGACACTACAACAAGCACTTCCTCATTCACTGTCACATTGAATGATTCGTCCAAAGGTAAAGAGGCCGAACCGGCTATCCCGGAGCCTTCAAGCCGCGACTATACGTGGAAGAATGGACGTACTTCCATTAAATACACAGCGACGGCAGAGTTGCTGCCTATCCATGAGGATGACGGTACGTTGATCGGTCACATGTTCGCACTTTCTTACATCAGCGACGTGCAAGATAAGTCCGATCGTCCTGTGACGTTTTGCTGGAATGGCGGTCCTGGCGGATCGTCAGCAATGGTCAATATCGGCGGTTTGGGACCACGCCACGTTCCGATTTCCAAGCGCGAGCAGCTTCCTCAACCGACGGCGCCGCAAGACAACCCTTACTCGCTGTTGCCAGAAACCGACATTGTGTATTTAGACGCAATGGGCACCGGCTATTCTCGCATCGCCAAGGGTTATGACGCTAAGAAGGTATGGGGCGTCGATGGTGACGCAGATGCGTTCATGCGTGGCATTGCACAATGGCTTACAACTCATGAGAGATGGAACACGCCGCTTTACCTCTATGGCGAGTCTTACGGCACCATGAGGAATTCCGTCCTGATGCGCGTCCTTGGCGAGCGCGGCATTGGCGTGACCGGCGTTATCGAGCAATCGACCATTCTGGATTACGCGCCAACGCTTTCCGGCAATGATCTGTACTACATGGGCATGTTCCCGGTATATGCAGCTACGGCAAACTATTTTGGCAAGGCTGGCAAAGGCAAGGATCAGTTCAAGTGGTTCGATCAAGCCTGGGCTTTCGTGGACGAGAAGCTGGGTGCAGCGCTTATCAAGAGCGACGCGATTGATCCGAAGGAAGAGCGCGCCCTTGCTGAGGAAATGTCGAACTTCATTGGCATTGACGCCGACATTATCCAGCAGAAGCACCTGCGTATCGAGCTTGACACCTTCCGCAAATTATTGCTGAAGGACGAGGGCTTGTTTATCGGCCGCTATGACACGCGTTTCACCGAAGCAGCTTACATGGATGTTCAAGGCGACAACGAATTCTTCGCTGGCGAAGATCCGTCAGGCGACGCCATTATGACGCCTGACCAATCTGGCTGGATGAAGCTTGTTCAGGAAACTGGCTTTAAGGGCTCGCCGATCAACATCTTGCTGTCGTTTAAGGTGAACGAAGATTGGAACTGGACCCACCAGGCACCAGGCACCATGGGCAGCCCGCAGTGCCCCAACACAGCCTACGACATGGGTACCGCTTTGCGTCGTAATCCGCATTGCCGTGTGCTGTTCTTCGGCGGCATCCATGATGCAGCAACTCCGTACTGGAATGTGCGCCACTCCATCTCCAAGATGTTCCTTCCTGATTATCTGAAAGAGCGCATCACCTACAAGGTGCACGAGAACGGCCATATGGCCTACGAAGATCTGCCCACGTTGGAGAAGATGTCGAAGGATCTGAAGGAATTCTACGGATTGCGTCATAAGGATTAATAGACGGTAAGGATTATGTAGGCTGGCAAGCATTTATGAGCGGTTGAAATTGCTGGCCAGCCAAGATAAGAGAACCAAGAAAGAGTAAAAGACCGTAAAGGATATACAACCAGTAAGGATTATTACACCGGGAAAGCGGGATGAGGAACATGCTTACTCAAGAACAACAAGCCATTGTTGATCGCGCCCAGCATCAGCAGATCAACGGATGGCAGCATATTAAAGTGGAAGGAACGCCGTATGAATGCGGCTTCCAAGAAGGCTATCTTTTGGTTGACGAATACAAAGATGCCATTCGCGTTTATAAGTACATGACGCTTGAAACCTTCGGCATGACCTATGAATGGTTCGCTGAGCAGGCGTTGAAGCTGCATAAGGACAAGATCCCTGAGCGCTATGCCAAAGAGCTGCAGGGTATGGCCGACGGTCTGACGGCGGCGGGTTATCCGCAGACGCTTGATGATCTGATCGCGTGGAACGATTGGATGGAGATCACCGGGTACTGGTGGCCGCAGAATGCGGGCAAGATCATGAGCCGTCCGCTCATGAAGACGCACCGCAAGGAGCACTGCTCTGCAATCGCAGCTACCGGCTCTGCCACGGTCGACGGCAAGCCTTATCTGGGACATGAAAGCTTCGACGAGTTTTGGAGCGGCCAGTACTTCAACGTGTGCAAGCGCGTTAAGCCTGAGGAGGGCCATGCGTTCATTATGCAGGTCATGGGGCCGTGCATGCTGGCGTCGATGACTGACTTTTATGTGACCGACGCGGGGCTCAACATTACTGAGACCACGCTTGCGGGCTTCGACCGCTATAGCGATGACGGCGTGCCGGAATGGGTACGTATCCGTGACGCGGTTCAGTTCGCAGGCACGATTGACGAGTTCGTTGAGCGCCTGGACGCGGGCAACAACGGCGGTTACGCAAATGCATGGCTGATTGCCGACCACAACACAGGCGAGATTGCACGCTATGAGCAAGGCCTTGATTTCACGTCGTTGAAGCGTACGAAGGACGGCACGTTCTTTGGCTGCAACGCCGTGTTCGATCCGCGTATTCGCAACCTTGAGTGCAAGGACAACGGCTTTAACGACCCGCGTCAGCAGACTGGCGCTCGTCGTCAGAGGTGGATGGAGCTCATCGATCAGTATTACGGCAAGATCGATCTTGAGGTCGTGAAGAAGATGCTTGCCGATACCTACGATGTCTACCTTGGCTACAACTGCCCGTCAAGCCGTGACATTTGCTCGCATTATGACGTGGATCCTCAGTACTACGCTGATGATCCCGATGCCGTTTGGAATATTCCGTTCTATCCGGCAGGTTCATGCGATGCCAAAGCGGCCGGTCCAGACGACGTTGCCCATCTGAAGATGTGGGGTCGCTATGGCCGCGCAGACGGCGTTGAGTTTGTCGCTAAAGATTTTATGGATCAACATCCACTCTGGAAATGGATGGATGGTTATCTTCAGGATCGTCCGACACAACCTTGGACGTTGTTTGACTAGAGATTAAGAGGACGGCGCGCATGTAGGGCGCTGTTCCCTTTTAACGGAATCCTAAAAGGAATGAAAACTAATTCAGATTGGAGTTGATACCTATGAAACTGTCGAAAGAACAAATTGAGAAAATGTCCGAAGATTATAAGAAGATGTGCTGTCAGCATGTAGCTCAGCGTGCCGTTACTAAAAATGGCATTCTGGAATCAGCCGAGAGTGTCGATGTGTTGAAGCGCATGTCTCCTCCGAACTTTGCCTTCACTATTGATATCGATAGTCAGGCCGTTGCCAATCAAAAGATGTCCGGACGTTGTTGGATGTTCGCATGCCTAAACGTGCTGCGTTTCCATATTGAGAAGGATTTGGATCTGCCAAAAGGTACGTTTGAGTTATCGCAAGCTCACTTAGCGTTCTACAACAAGCTTGAGCGTGCTGCATGGTTTATGGAGCATATTGTGGCAACCGCTGACAAGCCGCTTGTTGACCGTGAGGTTGATTGGCTGATTTCTGC
>CAYPKC010000095.1:0-4219 GCA_964411215.1 uncultured Eggerthellaceae bacterium
GTTTTTCATCCCCATGATTTCGCTGTTGCGCAACGCTGCTCGCAATGCCGCTGATTACAAAAACGAATTGGAAATGGTGCGCAAGCAAAACATTGATGTCACGAATTTTGAAGCCTCTCTTGAAGACTTCAAAGACAAGTTCGGGCGCAACTATAAAGCGGCATCTGACCGTTTCAACAAGGCGATTGATGAAATTGACAAGTCCATTGATCATCTCAATAAGATAAAAGAGCACTTGCTTGGGTCAGAACGCCAGCTTCGCTATGCAAATGACAAAGCAGAAGCGCTCACTGTCAAGAAGCTCACGCGCAATAACGCTACAATGAAGCAAAAGTTCAAGGAACTGGAGGAATCGTGTTCGGAGACAACCTCGACAGAATCGTCAAAAAAATAGAGAAGAATTACGAAGCGGATGAAATCTTCTTTACAAAGCCCGGCCAGCTTTTTCCAAGCCGCACGGCGGTAAAGGAAGTTCTTAAAGGACTCAGGCGGGTTATCTTTCCCGGCTATTTCGGCGAGGAAATGCTATCGCCTAAGACGAGCCCTGAGTATTTTATTGGCGAGATCCTCATTCAAATGGAGCGTCTCTTGCGGCGCCAGATTGTCTTGGCATTTACCTATACGGACGAGAAATGCGCGCTTGCTCAAAATACGATGCGTTGCAATGAATGCACACCAGCGCATATTGCCGAGCGCACTGCTCAAGCATGCACCGAATTCTTTGATGCGCTTCCTGAGATCCAGCGCCTTCTGTTGACAGACGTGCAAGCTATCTACGATGGAGACCCGGCGGCACAGTCCAAAGAAGATGTGATCTTTTCCTATCCCGGACTCTATGCCATCTACGTCTATCGTCTTGCGCATGTGCTCTACGAATTGAAGGTGCCTATCATTCCGCGCATCATGACAGAGCTCGCCCATGCAGGCACGGGAATTGATATTGGAGCAGGAGCAAACATTGGCGAATACTTCTGCATCGACCATGGCACCGGTGTCGTTATTGGCGAGACGACAGACATTGGTAACCACGTTAAGCTGTACCAGGGAGTAACGCTCGGCGCGCTTTCCACGCGCGGAGGACAAAGGCTTTCAGGCGTGAAAAGGCATCCGACTATTGAAGACAACGTCACCATCTATTCAAATGCTTCGGTTTTAGGGGGAGAGACGGTTATTGGCGAAGGCTCGGTGATCGCCGGCTCGACCTTTGTCACATTCAGCGTTCCGCCGCATTCACGCGTTGCGGCTCGTGAGCAAGAGATTACCGTGCGTGGCAAAGACGAACGGGACTAGCCGAACAAGAAAGCATAAACTAAAAGCAACAGAGCTAGCAGCTTGGTGAGCATTCCCTACAAGCTACAAGCTACCAGCTCAAGAGCTCATACCCGTCTTCGGTAACAACAAGCTGGACTTCCCATTGCGCAGTCGGTTTGCCGTCTTTGGTGCGAACGGTCCATCCATTGGGATCATTCATATCAATCTTGGCTTTACCCATATTGATCATGGGTTCAATGGTAAAGCACAGCCCTGGCACCAAAAGAGGACCGGTGCCTTCTTTCGTGACGAATGATACGAAAGGCTCTTCGTGAAACTCAAGGCCGATGCCATGGCCGCCGAATTCACGAACAACAGCATAGCCGTGCTCTTTGGCAAAAGCATTGATCGCCGCACCGATATCGCCTAAATGTCCCCACGGAACAAGAGCATCAAGGCCGACTTGAATAGATTGCTTGGTCACATCGACGAGCTCACGAAGCTCAGGCGCCACATCCCCGATACAGAACATGCGCGACGAATCCGAGAAATAGCCGTCAAGTTCGGTTGAGCAATCAACATTCACGATGTCGCCGCTTTTCAGTATCTCATCAGGGGAGGGGATACCATGACAGACAACATCGTTGATAGAAGTGCATACGCTTTTCGGATATCCCTCGAAGTCAAGAGGTGCCGGAATCGCACCATGCTCGGTGGTATAGGTATGCACCCATGTATTGATTTCTTCCGTTGAGATGCCTTCGCCAATGCGTTCTGCAACGAAGTCCAGTGCGCCAATATTGACAGCAGCACTTCTTTTAATGCCTTCGATCTCAGCAGGCGTTTTCAAGAGAGCGCGGGGAGGAACCTCTTCACCGGATCGTGCAAGCTGGTCAAGCTTTTCATCGAAATCCATGTGGCATTTTTTATATTTCTTGCCGCTGCCGCACCAGCACAGATCATTGCGTCCGAGTTCAATGTCATTGTCATACATAAAAGCTGCCTTAGATTAATTCAACATAGTCAATGAAAGCACGAAGCTTAACGCCAATTGGTATTGATAACAAGAGGAACATTCGGCAGAGTGCCGGTATTTGAAATACTTCCCAAGATGGTGGTGTGCTGGCCGTTGGTGAAGTTCGTGCCAAGCACTTCAAAATAGTTTATATCGTATGTTTTGTTGTCGAAGATGACGCGCATATATGCGTCAGTTCTCAAGAGCACCTTGCCTGAATTATCGAACATGATAGTTCCAGATACTTCAACGAGATCTCCTGAGAAGCAGATGAGTTGTTGCGTTGGTTGATTTGAACTGCCGCTATTGCCTGAGTTGCCGCCTGGATTGTTGGGGGTCGTTTGCGGAGTATCAGGAACTTGCGTATTGTTGACTTCAGGTGGCGGCGTGATCACTTCTGTTTCATCGGGAGGCAGATCGCCATCAGCTGACACAATGGTCACTTGCCAACCTGACGAATCTTCCCAGTCCACTTCTACGTTTGCGTTTAACGTGCGAGCAGCTTGATCGCCTTCTTGTGCCTTGGTCAGCGTGAATACAAGCTCACCGCCGTTGGTTTCAAGCGATCCATCACAGGCGATTTGGGCGCCGGTGTAATACTCAGCGATCTCGGGATTGTATTCCTTCAAGATTTCGGGGAAGTCCGCCGTTATCTCTTCAAGATTTGCTGCAACCAAAGGAGTTGCCGCAATGGCTCCTGGGGTAACGTTTCCGGGCTCCCACTTTTCATCGTCTTTGTTGTATTCCATCTCCATGGTGAGAGGAAGCGTGACCTTAAGCGAATCATTCTTGAAGAAGGCATTTGCTGTGGCGGTTGCGATGGCCATCGTCTCGTTGCCTGATTTCTCATAGGTCACACTTGATGCGCCAAAATCACCGATGGATGTTTGTACCAAGTCCTCCGTGTCGATGTATTTGAAATCGGCCAGATCTGGCTCAGGAATATCAACGCTATCGAAAGCTTGCTCAACTTGGGTGTTGGTGGGCTTTTCGACTTCGAACTTCGTTTCAAACAACCCGAACGGTTTAAACACCATAAGCAGGGCAATCGCCAAAAGGATGATCGCAACGATGCAGCAAATAATGCCGATTTTGAGCAACTTGCCCTTTTTGGGCTTTTGGTTCGCCGGCTCTTCTGTCAGTTGAGGCTGCGCTGCCATGATGGGCACGCGGCTTGCCTGCCTCATGGCACCCGGAGCAAATTGCGCTGTTGACTGCTGAGGTTGCCCATAAGGTTGCTGTTGTGCAACGTTTCTGTTTGCAGGATTTGGGATATAGGCAGCGTTGGGATGCGGTTGTCCTTGCACCTGCGGGATGCGTCCTGATTGCGATGGATGCAAGGGAGCACCATTCATGGCATGCGGAGAAGGAGCCCCTGAACTGGCAGTTTTAGTCTCATTAAGGTGAATGCTATTAGCAGGCATGAAGCTGCCTGAAGTAGAAGGGTTAGACTGTTGTGAAGTGCCCGATGGAGTATTATCTTGTGAGGAATCAAATCCTTGCACAGGCAAACTTCCTTTTCACTGCGTGTTATTATTACTTTTCTGCTGCGTTGTTCAAAAACCGCAATGCTGCATACCAACTGAAAATTATACTAGAAAAACACAAAAAAGCGCTCTGAAAAGGCTCACGATCTAAATTGAGGCAACGTAGAAAACAAGAAGAAACAGATCATAAATCCGCACAACCACA
Organism: uncultured Eggerthellaceae bacterium; assembly: GCA_964411215.1. GTDB lineage: Bacteria > Actinomycetota > Coriobacteriia > Coriobacteriales > Eggerthellaceae > MGBC163016. The sequence continues at coordinate 3,959 of CAYPKC010000095.1, forward strand.
TGATCGAGCCACGTCATATGGAAGACGTCCTTTAAACAGACATGCTGAAGGCTCGCATGTACGTCAAATCGGGCAATCGCAAACAGCTGATGCGGATAGTGAATCCGCCCATAAAGAACCGCGGGTACATAAGCAGAATTTCATCGCACGAATAGCAAACCAATGGTTTGATCGTGTCGTTGGCGCCATGAAAGGCGAGGGGCTTTCGGCGGCAGAAGCGGTTTATGCGCCGCATAAAACAACCCGCGATTTTATTTGGAC
>CAYPKC010000095.1:4229-6053 GCA_964411215.1 uncultured Eggerthellaceae bacterium
GAACTCCATCGGGAGCGCCTCATGGGCACTCGTGTTTCCTATCGTGACCATTGTGTCGACCCAGCTGGTCGGCGTAGAGCAGGCTGGCATGATTTCCATGGCCTTTGTGGTTGGCATTTTGCTCATGTTTGTCGGCAACTTCGGCGTGCGTACCTATCAGATATCCGATCTCCAGCGTGAGCATTCTTTTAAAGACTACCAAGCTAACCGGTGGGTCACCTGCATCGTCATGCTGGTAGTTGGATGGCTCTACTGCTCCATTCGCGGATACAGCAGCGAGATGTATAACATTTCGATGGGGATCATCCTCTATAAGATGATTGACGCGCTCGCTGACGTATATGAGGGAAGGCTTCAACAAGTCGATAAGCTCTATCTCGCTGGCGTTTCGCAAACGCTGCGCTCCCTTCTCGCACTTGTCATTTTCTCTGTTCTGCTGTTCATAACGCGCAATGCCGTGATCGCAAGCTACGCCATGGCAATTGCTGCTGCAGCGACATTTGTTGTGGTCACGTGGCCCTTAACCCTTATGGAGGCTCCTCGATCCGCCTCGTTTTCCATGAAAAGCTTCCTTTCGCTTTTCAAAGTATGCGCACCGCTCTTTTTGGCGATCTTCATGTTCAACGTGATCGAAAACATGCCGAAATTCGTCATGGAAGACATGCTTCCTTATGACAACCAGCTCTATTACAACGCCATTTATTTCCCTGCGCAGATGATCTTGATTCTGGCGCAATTGGTATACAAACCGCTTCTTCTTCGGATGGCTTGTGTGTGGCAAGACAGGCACAAGCGCCTCAAGTTCGACCTCATTTTGCTCGGCATTATAGCCGTGATTGCGGTCATGACGTTTATTGGCTGTTTGATCATGTCATGGTTTGGCATCGCGGTCATGGGATTTCTGTATGGCGTTGACTTCATGCAGTTCAAAGGCCTGGTCTTCCTCATGCTTATCACCGGCGGCATTACGGCGGCCATTGATTTCCTCTATCAAGTCATCACGATCATGCGCCGCCAAAAAGATGTCACGATCCTTTACTTGGTGACGTTTGGATTCTCGCTTTTCATTCCGTTCCTTCTCATTCGCTATGCCGAATTCGAAGGTGCCGTGCTGAGCTACGTGATCATCGAAAGCATCTTGTTTGTGCTGCTTGTGTGGGAATATTTCCGCATCAGGCGCGATGTCTCCGTTGCGGGAGCTCCAGAATCGTTGCACCACGCTTCGCACGGTGAAGAGACATCACTCATGCCGAAAGAAGCTGGGCATGTAGACAGCGGCGTTGGTAAAGAGCCGCCAGAGCATACCCGCCCCACCTTTATCCCGCTTATTGATCCTGCAGATCCGGAAATGTATCCCGAAGATGTGGAAGAGCCCAGAGAGGAACCACCACGCAAGCCACGACCGAGCGAACTTCGTGCGGAGCGCGAACGTCGTGCTGAAATCATGCGCAGGCGTACGGGCAAGTAATCTTGCAACAAAGGCAGCAATACAGAGCATCTTTGGTTGAAAAACGTTACGTTTAAAGCGAGGTTTTTGCCGTACAATCAAGGTAATCAGATGGAAGATGCGTCGTGCAAAAGATTTCTTGTACGGGCATGGGTTTCATGAAAGGTCATGAAACTTTGGGGAATGAAGGTGCAAATCCTTCGCTATACCAGTAACCGTAAACGCTCTGAGTGGGCTGTATGCACCAAGGGGTAGCCGCGCAAAGGGGCAAAGTCGGAATACCGCTCCATCGAAGAGGCTCTGGAAAGGTGGCCGTCATGCTCAAACATACTGCACTTCACAAGCACCATCAGGTCTTTCAATCGTCAAGGAAAAAG
>CAYPKC010000096.1:0-5944 GCA_964411215.1 uncultured Eggerthellaceae bacterium
TGTCAACAAGGGCGCACGCTGCCCCATCATCAACGATGATAGAACCTTTCGTGCTATTAGCAAGCGCAATCCAGAGTTTCCGCGGCGTGATCGTATGCTTTTTCGTCGGAGCGGAAAAGAGCGTGCCGGGGCATGCTCCCTTGACCGTCAACGCAATGGCGTCTTCCGTTTTCCCATTGACGATCGCAAGAGGAATGCCAGCCGCCATCAGCGCGCGAGCTGCTTGGACTTTGGTGAGCATGCCGCCTGAGCCGACAACGCTGCCGGTACCTCCCGCAACTGCCATGATGTCGCGGTTGATGCATTCAACCTGTGAAATAAGATGTGCCGTTGAACACGTTTTCGGGTTGGCATCATAGAGTCCATCGATATCGGAAATAATGACCACCAGCGTCGCGTCAATGAGGCACGCAACGAGTGCGGCGAGAGAGTCGTTATCGCCAAAACGGATTTGCTCAACCGATACCGTGTCGTTCTCGTTCACGATGGGAACAACGTGCAAGTCCAAAAGCCGGTCGAACGTGTCTCTCGCATGCAAATAGGCATGCCTGTCTTCGGTGTCACGCCGGGTTAACAACACGGTTGATGTCACAATTCCATGAGGCGAAAACGCACGGGCATACGCAGAAGCAAGCTCGCTTTGTCCCACAGAGGCAGCAGCCTGCAAGCTTGGCATGTCTTTCGGGCGTTCATGTATACCGAGCGCTCCTAGTCCGCATGCTATAGCGCCAGAAGACACAATGGTGACTTGCCATCCTTCATCGACGAGTGTTGCAACTTGTGCTGCTATCTTTTTGAGATAAGAAGCATCTATTGAGCTCGCAGAATCCGTTAACGTAGACGAGCCTATCTTTATTACCAGCCGCTTCTTTTCTTGTGTCATATGATGCGCCTTATCACTTCGCCTGCACGTATGAGAGATGATTAGAGATCCAATTCGCGATAGATATCAACATCGTCGTCTACCGCTTCATATTCGAATGCACGTCCCGAGATGCGAATCTCATCTCCATTTCTTGCACCGGCTTCTTTCAAAGCATCATCGACACCTGAGCGGCGAAGACGGTGTTGCAGGAAACGGATCGCCTCTTCATTCTCCCAATCGGTTTGTATCACCATACGCTCAACTTGCTTGCCGCAAACGCGGAATACGCCTTCTTCCTCGCGAACGATCTCGAATGCGGCATCGCGTGCGTCACGTTTGAGCTGCCATACTTGTTCATATTGAACTTCAGCGGCTTCCTTCTCGCGTGCGGCTTCACGCAGCTCATGGACTTTGCTCGCAATCGTTGCCTTGAGCGAATCAACTCCCTGTCCGGTAAGGGCACTTACCTTATACAGCTTAGGATCAATAGGACTTACGGCATATTCATCGCCATCTACCGCATCGATCGAGTCTTGCTTGACAAGGGCCGCCAGGCGCTCGAACGCCTCTTCGGTGCCGGCAACATCTGCTTTGTTGGCAACAACAATGCGCGGCCGCTCCATGAGTTCAGGCGCATAGAGAGCAAGCTCACGCTTGATCGTCTCGTAGTCGGACACAGGGTCACGGTGTTCGTAATCTCCGGTGAGATCGACAACGTGCACAATGAGCGCGGTGCGCTCGATATGGCGCAAGAATTCATGACCCAGCCCGCGTCCTTCGTGGGCGCCTTCGATAAGGCCGGGCACGTCAGCCAAGACGAAACTCTCGTCCCCGCTTCGGGCTACCCCCAGATTCGGCACGATCGTGGTAAACGGATAGTCGGCGATTTTTGGCTTGGCAGCGCTCATACGGGCAATAAGCGAAGATTTGCCAGCACTGGGCATACCGACGAGCGCCGCATCGGCGAGCAGCTTCATCTCAAGCTCTATCCAGCATTCCTCGGCAGGCTCGCCCAATTCCGCAAAAGCAGGAGCGCGCCTGGTTGATGTTACAAAATGAGTGTTGCCGCGGCCTCCGACCCCGCCATCAGCCACAATAATCGTCTCGCCATCGCGCGCCAGATCTGCAATCACATCTTTGGCACACTTCTCCTCTTCCGAATACTCTTTAACAACAGTGCCGACAGGCACTTTCAAGATCAAATCTTCACCGCGTGCGCCGTTCATTTTGGAACCTTTGCCGTGGGTTCCCCGCTCAGCCTTGAAATGGTGCTTGAAGCGATAATCGATGAGCGAGGAAACCGAAGCATCCGCTTCAATAATGACGTTTCCACCATGGCCGCCGTCCCCGCCGTCAGGTCCGCCTTTGGGAACATGCGCCTCGCGTCGAAACGACATGCATCCGGCACCACCGTCTCCTCCTCGGACAAATATATGTACTTTATCTACGAACACTGCTGCCCCTTATTAGCAAAAAAGGCCCCCTGTACGCCAGAGGGCCCTTCTTATCACTTGAAAGACAATTTAGAGCGATTCGCTTGGAATCACATGGATACGTCTTTTATCACCCTTCGTGAACTTCAGCGTTCCATCGCACAGAGCAAAAAGCGTATCGTCTTTGCCACGACCCACGTTTTCGCCTGGATGGAAATGGGTTCCACGTTGGCGGACAATAATATTTCCGGTACGTACTGCCTGACCACCGAACATCTTTACTCCAAGTCGCTGTGCATGTGAGTCACGGCCGTTACGAGTTGAACCCAAGCCTTTCTTATGCGCCATCTTCTCTACCTCCGGAATCTGTTACGTAAGCCTTTTATTCGGCCTTTGTGTCTTCAGCTTTAGCCTCAGCCTTGGCATCGTCTTTTGCAGCATCTTTGGCTGTCTCTTTAGCAGGCTCTGCCTTCTTTGCCGGCTTCTTCTTTGCCGTTGCCTTTGGATCCTTATACTTTTCAGTGCCGACAGCGGTCACCTGAATACGCGTAAGACTCTGGCGATGGCCCTGCTTCTTCTTGTAGTTCTTGCGCTTCTTGAACTTGAAGACGACGACCTTTTTATCACGGAACTGGTCTAAAACAACAGCTTCCACCTTTGTTTTGCCTGCCTTTGCAGGATCAGGCTCGACATTTGTGCCATCAACGATGCAAATAGCGTCGAGTTCTACCTTATCGCCAACCTCGGCAGGAAGCTTCTCAACATTCAGTTTATCTCCAGGGGCAACTTTGTACTGTTTCCCCCCGCTTTTGACTATCGCGTACATGTAAGTTCTCCTTGGGTGTAAGTAAACGCAAAACGATATCCTACCAATAGCGAAATAGCGCGTCAATAAATTTTTCAGGAACGGACACGTTTATTGGACAGAGCCCGTAACAGGCTAGAGCTTCCAATCCTTGCCGATCACGATTAAGAAATCAGAATCGAAGAGATACTGGCCTTTATCCTTGGTAACTTCTCCGACACCGAGCACTTGTGCAATCTGTTCTGCGTATTTCTTGTCATTGGCATCGCGGTAGATAATGAGCGTGTTTTGGTAGTCGAAATTGTCTGCATTGCCCACATCGAAGTTGCGGTATCCCATCTCTTTGAGCATCTTTTCGGCATCAGTACTGACCCCTGCGGTGCCATTGCCATTACGGATGCGAATGGTATCGGTGCGGTCAATGCTGTATTGCGAGTTTGCCTCTCCCGTTCCGGCAGTCGCAATGATGGTGCCTGTCGCATCATCGACAAGATCTTCTTCGGTGGGAGGAAGCCCTGCATTGATGCGCTGCATCATTTCATTCCACTCGTCTTCGATAAGAACCTCGTACCAGACGTTATCGATATACTTTGATGTCGTTGGGACAACTGCCGTATAGATATCTTTAGAAGCATCAATGCCGCGCATGCTTTGTGCAACACCGACAATCTGATCTACCTTCATATCCGTTAAGACGGCATCTGCCAAAGACTGGATGGAAGAAGCAATGGTAACGGCGTCTGATTGCAAAAGCTTCTGCGCCACAGCTGAAAGCACCATGCGCTGGTTTGCTGCACGATAGAGATCGCCTGCACCATAGTCGTCATAGGCATGCCTTGAACGGCATAAAATGAGCGCCTGCTGTCCATTGAGCGTTTGCCTGCCCGCATCAAGATGTCCTCCTGCTTGCGGGTCGTCAATTTCAATCGGCACATCGACTTCGATGCCGCCTAAGGCATCGACAATCTTCGAGAATCCATCGAAGTTGATTTCGGCATAGTGCGAAATGGGAACGCCGGCGAGTTCAGAAACTGCTTTGACAGAAGCAGCCGGACCTCCAAAGGCATGCGCTGCGTTTATTTTGTTCGTGCCATGCCCTTCGATATCGACTTTCAGGTCGCGCGGGATTGATACGATACTCACCTTTTTGCTTTTCGGATCGATACGGGCAAGCATCATAGAGTCACTGCGATAGACGCCGCCAAACTCGGGATCCAAATCGCGCTGCGATGATCCGTCAGTACCCAGCAAGAGCACATAGAACGGATCTTCTGGCGTGTCCGTCGACACCAAAGCATCGAGAAGAGACGAGTCAACGCCTTTTGAAAGCGAGGAGTTAATGTTATTGATAAAAGCGAATGCCGTACCTCCGCCCACAAGTAAGATTGCGAACAGAACAACGGCAACAACGGTTAAAACTCTTTTACGCTTACGCCTTTTGCGTGCAGCCTTGATAGCGGCAGACTGCAAATACCCTTCTCCCGCTATGCGCGAATACGTATCAGGGTCGTCGTTTGTGATCTTGAGATCCTCGTATTCTTTGGAATGTTCGGTGCGCACGCGCGGCGATGGTGCAAATGCATCATGAGAATGTGCGGAGACGGCACGAGACGCGTGCTGTTTTCCTTTTCGTCTATTCATAAGAACAATTCTGCCATTTCAAAATGGCTCTGTGAACGATATCCTCGCTAATCATAAAAAACAACACAAAGCAGCGACATACTTTCTTCATCGCTTTGAGTTGGTTCATTCAACCTTGTGCTTACAGCAACAAAGGCTTCATTAACCTTATGTGAGTTGCTTATTGTATAACAGGAACCTCGCCAGTGTCCAATAGCGCGGCAAGCTGCGCCTCATCAAGCACCGGAACTCCCAACTTGATAGCTTTGTCATATTTTGATCCGGGATTGTCCCCGGCAATGACAAAACTCGTCTTTGCGGAGACGCTACCTGATACTTTTGCACCCATGGCCTGAAGCTGTTCGGATGCATCGGTACGGCTCAGTCCAAGCTCTGTTAAGGTACCCGTCAACACAAAGGTAAGCCCGGCTAAAGGTTGCGACGCCTCCGTAGAATGCGCGTGCGTATCTGCCATAGTGACACCTGCTTTTTGCAGGCGCTCTATCACGTCGATGTTATCCGGTGTCCGCAAAAAAGCCCACACGCTGCGTGCGACTTTCTTACCGATACCATAGACGCCTTCAAGCTCTTCTTCTGAAGCATCCATAAGAGCTTCCATGGATGGATAGACTTCGACAAGCTCCCGCGCAGTGTTTTTGCCAATATGGCGTATGCCGAGTCCGTTGATCACACGCGCGAAATCGCGTTCTTTTGATGCGTCGATGGCAGCGATGATCTTCTTCGCAATAGTATGGCCAAGCTTGATGGGCTGCCCTTCGCGATTAACACGGCCCATATCAAGAGAGGCAAGTTCGTCTTCGGTGAGCGAATAGTAATCAGCCACATCGACCAGGCGGCCGATTTCCACAAGGCGACCTATCACCTCTTCGCCAAGACCGTCAATATCCATGGCTTCGCGGCTCACCCAATGCAAGAGGCGCTCAATGGCTTGTGCGGGGCAATCTATTGAAATGCAGCGCAGAGACGAATTGTCCTCTTCGCGTACCACAGGCATGCCGCAGCTCGGACACACCTTAGGCGCCTGCCACACAAGAGCGTTTTCGGGGCGCAGCCTTTTGATGGGACCGACGATCTCAGGAATGACATCACCTGCTTTATGGACGATGACCGTGTCCCCTATACGGATATCCTTGCGATGGATCTCATCTTCATTGTGAAGCGTTGCCCGAGAAACGGTAGAGCCTGCTACATACACGGGTT
>CAYPKC010000097.1:0-5923 GCA_964411215.1 uncultured Eggerthellaceae bacterium
ATCTTGTAGCGACCACCATATATTCCTGGTCAGAAGCTGTTTTCGTTTCTGGCCTTTTTGATTGAAAAAGCTAAAACGGCCACCGTGCTACGAAGGATCATTAAGAAAAGATGAGAGGCGCCCTGTTAGCCTCACTACCGTAATGGATGACTATCGCGATGAGTAATGCATTTCAAGTTCTCAAACGTGATATCTTGCGGCTGATACATACGCCTGCAGCACTGATAGTCGTCATCGCGCTCATTATCCTGCCTTCTGTCTATACGTGGTATAACGTCTGCGGCTTCTGGGATCCTTATAACAATACGGGCAATCTGCGGGTAGATGTTGTCAATCAAGACAACGGTGCCGCAAATGATCTTGTCGGCGACATTGACGTTGGCGATCTGATTACCGAAGAGCTTTCAAAGAACGATCAGCTTGGCTGGCACTTCACCACCTACGACGACGCGATGGACGCCCTTGCGCGCGGTGAAAGCTATGCGGCATTCGTGATTCCCGCCGATTTCAGCGAAAAGCTTTTGACCTTGGTCTCCGGCGACTTCCAAAAACCCGACATTGTCTATTACGTCAATGAAAAATCGGGGCCTGTGGCACCAAAAATCACCGATACCGGCGCCACAACGTTAGACGAAAGCATCAATGCAGCTTTCGTTTCAACCGTGAGCCACGCCGCCATTGAAATGCTGAACACAACGTTAGACGAATCTAAAACATCGCTTGAGGCGGGACAATCCGAGGCAACTCAAAAACTTGATGAGGCGATCAACCAATTGCACGCTGCTTCTCAAAGCATTTCTGCAACCGCCTCATCGGTATCGAAAGCGCGGGGCAACATCCATGCTGCGCAATCATCCGCCAAACAAGCCGCGCGCGCTCTCGAAGGCACCGAATCCTCTTTACAAGGTGTCTCATCCGCTGCACAAGATGCACAAGCCGCCCTTTCGTCCTTTTCCTCTTCCGCTGAAAGCGCCCTGAATGAATTGAACGCTGCCATTCGGGACATTCTTGAAAAGTACACTGGTTCAGAGACTCCCGATGCCTCGCTTTTGCCCGAAGATATCCAGGCACTGCTCGAGCAAACGCGAAAGCTTTCCGAACTGATCTATGGAACGGCCGCTCCGGCAGCAAGCAGTGCTGTTTCTGCCATTGATGCCGCCGCATCATCTCTTCAGGGAGCCCTTGTTTCAGAGAGCTACCTCTCTCAGGAGCTCATTGCGATCCTTGATGAACTTGATGGCGTCTTAGATACCGCTGAGCAAGCCCTTGCATCCACCGAGGAATCCCTCTCTCGTGCCGCACAGAGTGCCGAGCACATGCGCGACGATATGGCCGTGCTCATGGATGCAGGGATACTGTCCGACCTCTTGCACGCCGGTGACCTGGATGAGAATCGCATCTCCGAATTCATCGCTTCCCCCACCCATATCGTCACAGAACAGCTGTATGAGCTGCATGCCTATGGCGCTGCCATGGCTCCCCTCTTCATGAACCTTACCTTCTGGATCGGCGCTTTTATGCTGCTGGTTATCATGAAACAGGAGGTTGACGGCCAAGGAGTAAGGCGCCTTACGCTCACCGGGCGCTATATTGGCCGTTTCCTTCTCTTTGCCATCCTCGCCATTTTGCAAGCAGTGATCTGCGTGAGCGGCGTCATTGCCCTTGGAGTAGAACCTGCAAACATTCCAGCCTTATACTTCGCCTCTGCCATATCTTCCCTCGCCTATCTATCCATCATCTATATGCTTTCCGTGACACTGCAGCACATAGGTAAAGGCATTTGCATCGTACTTGTCTTCGCCCAGATTCCTGGCGCGACCGGCCTCTACCCCATTGAAATGACGTCTCCCTTTTTCCAGGCCTTATACCCGTTTATGCCCTTTACGTATGGCATAGGTGCAATGCGTGAATCGATCTGCGGCTTTTATGGCAACCATTTTTCTTTAGTTGTCGCTATGCTTCTTGTGTTCTTTATCGCTTTTCTCGTATTGGGGCTTTTGCTGCGACCCTTGATGGGAAATGTCAACCGGATGGTGGCGCATCAAGTTCGAGAAAGCGGCATCTACAATGGCGAAGACGTTGAGCTCCCCGTCCGCACGTATCGGATTTCCCAGATGATGCGCATGCTTTTTGATAGGAAAGATTTCAAAGAGGAGATCGAGCGAAGATACCAGCGTTTTGAGCGGTGGCGGCCGCGTATCATAAAAGCGCTCATCGTTATAGGCATCGCCATTCCTGTCGTCTCTGTTCTCATCTTTGCTCTCACACCAACCGAGAAGATCACGATGCTGACCGTGTGGCTTATTGCCATGGCGGCTTTGTTTATAGCCATGGTTGTGATGGAAACCTGGCGATACAGCTTACAACGACAGCTCAAATTGGGCGCTCCCAAAGGCAGCGATTTCCGCACACTTTATCACACGCAAAGAGAAACCGCACGCGCGGTGTCTTTAAGCGATGAATCTGTAAGCGTTGTAGAGGCACGTTTCGAAGAGCAGCACGAAGAGGGCGACCAAAGCGGAGATGATGCAGATGCATAACATCATCACGCTCTTTAAAAATGATATGAAGCGGCTTGTCCATAACCTTATGAGCATCATCATTCTGATAGGCCTTGTCGTGACCCCGTCGCTGTTCGCGTGGTACAACATCATTGCGTGCTGGAATGTTTTCGATAACACAGGCAATCTTACGGTGGCTGTAGCAAGCAACGATGAAGGCTATAAAAGCGAGCTTTTCCCTCTTGAGGTCAATATCGGCGAACAGGTCATATCTGCCCTTCGCGCAAATGATGACATTGACTGGACGTTCACCAACGCTGATGATGCCATCGATGGCGCGCGTGATGGACGATATTATGCGGCGATCGTGATACCTGCATCATTTAGCAAGGACATGCTTACCTTCTACACAAGCGGGGCAGAGCCAGCTGCTATAACGTACTACGCCAATGAGAAGAAGAATGCTATTGCGCCAAAAATGACTGATCGTAGCGCGGATTCCGTTTCGTATCAGATAAACCAAGTATTTGCGCAAACCATCTCCGACATCGGGTTAGGGCTTGCGCAATCCCTTGCGGATGCGTATGAACAGGGCGATTTCAATAATCAGGTCAGCGTCTTATCCCAAAATATCCGCGATACCGGCAATGCGCTTGGAGAAGGCGCCGCGGCTATTAGCTTATATGCAAACCTCTTAGATTCCCTTGATTCTCTTGTTCGCCAAACATCTTCTACGGTGTCGTCGCTTCGTGATGATATTGATAGTTTCAAAATATCTGACGATGCGGTCAGCTCCCATCGCGCCAAACTTGATGATGCGATTGCCAAGCTCGATGATGCGCTGAACAATATCGGGACTATTGAAAGCCCGACCCTTCCCGCGCTGCCTGAGTTTGATAAGGCCAAAGCGGCACTTGAGAAGGCAAAACAAGCCTACACAAACGAGCTTCGGCCAGCACTGAAGACGCTCTCGTCTTCTCTTTCAGGCGCAGCATCGTCAGCTGAACCTGCTCTCGGCAATCTGAAAAACACCTGCACAAGCGTTATTGGCGCTATTGATTCGTTTTCGGGTGATTTCTCTTCTGCTGCTACCCAGACCTCTGACATAAGCGGCAAACTCAAGAATGCTTCTTTGAAAATGATAGAAGTGGCAGACAAGATTGATGCCGCCCTCGCGTCGAATAATGCAGATGAGCTGAAAAAGATCATTGGCGGAGACATTGAATCGTTTTCTTCCGCACTCTCAGCCCCTATTGGGATTGATCGAGAAGTACTTTTTCCGTCTGAGTCGTTCGGTTCAGCAATGGCTCCTCTCTACACCGCGCTTGCCTTGTTTATCGGATCCCTTCTCATCATGGTTGTGGTGCGTGTCAAGGTAGGAAAACGGGCACAAGCCGAGCTTCTTAATCCTAAGCCTTCGCAGATGTTCTTAGGAAGATACCTCACCGTTATTGCTATATCGCTTATGCAGTCCACGTTAATGGCGCTCGGAAATATCTTCTTTTTGCAAGTGCAGGCATGCCATCCCTGGCTTCTTATGCTGTGCTTCTGGTTTGCAGGAATCGTTTTCACGTCGATCATCTATGCACTCGTCGCAGCCTTTGCCAATCTCGGCAAAGCTATTGCCGTTTTAATGCTGATCATCCAAGTCACGGGCTGCGGAGGCTCTTTCCCTCTCCAGATCATGCCCGATTTTGTACAGTGGCTCTCCCCGTGGCTTCCCGCAACTCACGTAGTAAATGCCATGCGCGATGCGATGATGGGAGCCTATGGTATGGATTTCTGGATACAAATGGGAGAGCTCGCCTTATTCCTTTTGCCTGCAGCGCTCATAGGGCTGGTGCTGCAACAGCCTCTCTCAACATTCATGCATTGGTATCTTGAAAAGGTGGAATCCTCGAAGCTTATGGCATAAATGCGCCATGCCTCTATTCAGGAAGGCTTACTTTATAATATCGGTATCGAAAGGCACAAGACATGTGTGCATACGACGTATGGAGCTACCAACTATGGCTAAAAATGAAAGCGAAACCGTTCTTGCACAACAGAAAATGAGCGATTCGGTTAAGGCAGAACTTGCCGAAAGCCCGCAAAAATTCACCATGCTTACGGGAGACCGTCCCACAGGGCGCTTGCATCTGGGTCATTATTTCGGAACGATCCAAGAACGCGTCAAGCTGCAAAACATGGGTGTGAACACCAATATCATCATTGCTGATTACCAGGTAATCACGGATCGCGACTCAACGGAAAACATTGCGGACAACGTCTTGAATATGGTCATCGACTATCTTGCCTGCGGTATTGATCCTGAAAAGACCATGATCTTCACGCATTCCTCAGTGCCTGCGCTCAACCAGCTGATGCTCCCGTTTTTGTCACTCGTGAGCGAAAGCGAGCTTCTGCGCAATCCTACCGTGAAAGCGGAAAAGGAAGCCTCTGGCCATGAGCTCACCGGGCTTTTGTTAACCTATCCGGTTCATCAAGCATGCGACATTTTATTCTGCAAGGGCAACATCGTGCCGGTGGGCAAAGACCAGCTTCCCCACATTGAGCAGACGCGCCAAATTGCACGGCGCTTCAACAACCGCTTTGGCAAAGTGTTTCCAGAACCCGTAGGACTCCTCAATGATTCTGTTGAGATTCCCGGCTTAGACGGACGCAAAATGTCTAAGAGCTACGGCAATGCCATAGCGCTTTCAGCAACTCCTGAAGAGACGGCAAAGCTTATTAAGAAGTCTCAAACCGATAGCGACCGCACTATCACGTTCAATCCTGAGGAGCGACCGGGGGTAAGCGCGCTTCTGACAACTGCAGCGCTCACAACGGGACGCACAGAACAAGACATTGCCGCTGAAATTGGTGATGGCGGGTCCGGCACGTTAAAGAAATATGTCACAGAATCAGTTAACGGGTACCTTGAGCCCATACGCGAGCGTCGCCGTGAGCTCGAAAAGGATATTCCTTACATCTGCGAGGTGCTCCATGAAGGCAACCGCCTTGCAAATGACCGAGCAGAGACAACCTTAAACGAAGTGCGCGAAGCGATGGGTATGGTATATTAGACTACCGAAACCGCTTCTCCATAATGTAGTCATCCATAATGAAACCGCTGCCAATGTCGGTTTCAACAGCATCGATCGTTTCAAACCCTTTTGCCACATAAGCACGGATGCCGAGATCGTTGTGCTTATTCACCGTGAGATACATGGCATCTAATGCGCGCTCTTTGCACAGATTGTCATAGAACTTGATAATGGCTGAGGCAAACCCTTTGCCGCGCTCCTGGTCGAAAAGATATATTTTGGATATGAAGAAGCGATTCATTTCATCTTCTTGGCGGCCTCCGGTATATCCCACCAGACGCCCCTCGTCATAGGCAAACCAATATTCATAATCGTGCTCCGCTATATCGCGGGTGA
>CAYPKC010000098.1:0-5350 GCA_964411215.1 uncultured Eggerthellaceae bacterium
ACAGCTGGAGCACCGATCGCGACAACACGTTCATGATGTCAGGCGCCGCATCACGCATGATCATTGAGGCAGTAAACCCGTCGGGCAATTCGCGCTGGGAATCAATAACGTCAATGAACCTTTGCAACTCTTCTGCCTGGGGAAGTTTTCCCATGAGCAAAAGGTAAGCAATCTCTTCGAAGTTGAAACGATAGTCAGGAGACGGATCCGACAAAAGATCCGAAAGCTCATAGCCGCGAAGGCGAACGCCACCCTCTTCCGGCACGCGTTCGTTGCCTTCCATCCGATAACCATGGACATCGGAAATCCTGGTCACACCCGCCAAAACACCCGTACCATCAGCATTTCTGAGGCCACGCTTAATATCGTTTGACTCATAACGCTCGTGAGGAATGGAATAAGTCTGCTCGAATGTCTTATATAGATCGACCTTCGCAACCTCATCTTCGCCGATCTTGGCCTTTTCAGCCGTGCCGACTTTCACTTGCCCCATATCGGTATAAACGAGTTTCTCATCAATCTCGATTGCCATATATACACCTTTATCTCATTAAACCGATGAACCAAAACTATGCGGAAAGCTCTTATGCCCGTTTTTTTACTCGGCGTTATGCAGCCTTACCCGCATTGTTCTTGTTCGGCCTTTTGTGGTCTTGCCATTCTCGGTTTTGTTCAGCCAATGTCTCTCTGACCCTTTTGGTATTTCTCCCTGCAATAGCGCAGAGAGCACATACTACCGTATGCGCTTTACAAAAGCGTTACACGCATCCAGAAAAGCCGTGCTGGCGCAATCCCTCGTAGACGCCAATCGCAACGGCGTTCGAAAGATTAAGCGAACGCAGGTGGGCAAGCATAGGGATGCGCACGCACCTATCGGGATGTTCACGCAAAATGTCAGGATCAAGGCCTCTGCTCTCGCGCCCGAACACGAGATACGCTTCATCGCCATAGACCGCTTCTGTGTAATGCTTCTCTGCCTGACCCGTGAAGAGGTGCAGCTCCCACCCGTGCTCATCGACCGCTTGGAAAAATGCTTTCGCACACGGCCACCTGACAATCTCGACATCGTCCCAGTAATCACATCCGGCACGCTTCAAGTTCTTCTCGGTAGCGCGAAATCCCATAGGCTCAACAAGATGCAACGTTGAACCGGTACAAGCGCACGTTCGCGCTATGTTGCCCGTGTTTTGCGGAATTTCAGGCTCTACTAAAACGACGTTTAACATGAAGCTCCGACATTCCGCGTTGCCACAAGAGCAGCTTTGACTGGTTGCGCGCAGAAGACTCCAACAACGACTTTAATAACGTCCGGCACAATAAACGGTGCGCACGAAACCATGAAAGCGGGCAAGATCTCAAGGCCGGTGAGCAGCGAATACTGCACGCACCCAAACACATAGGCGAAAGCGGTAAAGATAAGCCCCGCTGCAATTTCTGCCACAAAGATGATCGTCTTTTTCGTGGTGCGGCGCTTCACAAAGTACAGAAGCGCTGCCCCCAAAGGAACGCCGATCAGGTATCCCACCAGAAATCCACCGGTCGGTCCCATAAGGACACCAAGTCCGCCGCGCATGCCGGAAAATACGGGCACACCCAAGGCTCCCAGTAAAACGTACACAAATATCGCAATGATGGCTTGGCGTGTAGGCAGCAAGTACATAACAAGCGTGACTGAAAGCATTTGCAACGTGAACGGAATAGGGCCGAGCGGCACGACGATCCAAGCACTTACGGCAATAAGCGCGACCGATAAACCTATAAAAGCTGCAGATCTTGTATAGCTGCGCCGTTTTTGAGAGGAACCTTTTTGCATGCAACACCCCTTGTGCGCTTTCAACTGTTTGGCATTTCGGCTGCTTACTGTTGTTTCAGCTGCCTGCTGTTTTTCAACTGCCTATTATAATTGTTCCATCAGCGATCTCTGCCAGCTGAGACGTTTCAGGATTGGCCACAAGCAGCCATCCCTTGTCGTTGACGCCCACGACCTCTCCCTGTTCAAGGACTACGCCATCCCCTCTTTCAACGCGCACATGCATGCCCGTCAGCGCCGATGCCTCTTCGAAGGTTTCACGGAGGGCGGAAAACGAAGAAGTACACCACAGGCTATATGTGCGCTCGAAGCATGCAAGCACACGGGCAAGCACGTCATCGCGGGTCGGTATGCTTTCAGGCTGCTTTTCCGCATCTAGCAGCTCGCAAAGCGAGGCGGGAATGTTTCTTTCAGCACACGTGTGTGATTGTGCTGAAGGCGCAATATTGATCCCGATACCAAGACACACCGCGCCTGAGACAAGCTCAACAGAAATGCCACAGATCTTATGAAAAGGCGATTGCTGCGAAATTTCTGATTCCAGTGAAGCAGGCGACTGTTTCAAAGCTTCTGACTCAAGCGAAGCAGCCAAAACATCACTACAAGGCGTTTCCTCGGCATCACTACAAGGCACTTCCTCAGCGCTCTCGCACGCTTCCTCAGTACTCTCGCATGCTTCTCCGGCGCTCCCACACGCCTGACGTTCGCACGTCGAAACCACAATCACATCGTTTGGCCATTTGATCTTAATGCGACGTGCCGCATCACTGCCAACAAAGCTCATAAGCGCTTCTCTCACAGCAATCGCCGCAACTAACCCCAGCGTTTGGATATCACTGACCTGCGCGAGCGGCCGCAACAGCA
The DNA here is from genome assembly GCA_964411215.1 of uncultured Eggerthellaceae bacterium. Classification (GTDB taxonomy): domain Bacteria; phylum Actinomycetota; class Coriobacteriia; order Coriobacteriales; family Eggerthellaceae; genus MGBC163016. Next base: position 2,675 of record CAYPKC010000098.1, read on the forward strand.
CCGACATATACACATTGCCCGGCTCGCTTGACCACACGTGGCCCCTGCGCCCATAGCCGGCCGTCTGCTCGTCGGCAACAGCAACAAAGCCCTCGCGCACGCCTTCCTCAATGGCTTCTTTCACAAGGTCGTTGGTCGAGGAAACGGTACCAAATCTCTGTATCGCGAATTCGATAGACGCCCCCTAGCGCGAAAGCTTCTGCGCACGTCCCACCCGTTCAGCTTCCGGAACACAATCAATGCGCGCTCCATTGGCAAGAACGTGATTCGGAACAATCTCCATGAGCGGTTTGACCGTAAAATCGCGATTCACCACATCGGGATGCGGAAGGGTGAGCACATCAGATTCGACCACATACAGCTGGTAATCCAAAATATCGATATCGATCGTGCGAGGGCCATTTTCTTGCTCACGCACGCGTCCCAGCGCATGCTCGATCGCATGAAGATAATCCAGAAGCTCCCGCGGCGGAATCCCTGAGCGCATGAGCACCACGGCATTCACGAAAGGCTCCTGGTTCTCATAATACGCAGGCTCGCTCTCATAGCATGAAGACATGTCGATAATCTGCGAATCAGGAAGCTGGCATAAGCTGCTGACCGCAAGATTTATCTGGGCAATTTTCCCCTCGGTCTCTTCGCCCTCGTGCGCCACAAGCGCAATATTAGAGCCAAGTCCCAACAGCACAAAGGGTCGCAGTTCGGAAAGCACTTCGACCGTGAGCGCAACATTATGGGTACGCACGACGCTCGCACCGAGCTCGCACGCTAAAAGCGCCTCTTGCGCCGAAGCAGCATCGCGATCTTTAGGGTTATCGCTTTCGAGATGATAGGCCTTTGCCACATACGATTTCCGCGAAACCGCCACCATAACGGGATAGCCAAGATGGCGGATTTCATGCAGGTTGCGCATGAGCTCTCGCGTCTGCTCATAGGTTTTGCCAAAACCAGGACCGGGATCAACGCAGATGCGGTCATGGGCGATACCCGCTTCTTCAAGCTCGCGTGCGCGAACGCGCAAATACTCAACCACCTCAGCAACCACATCGTGATATACCGGCGCCTTTTGCATGGTGGCAGGAACGCCCTGCATGTGCATGACAACGACGCCAACATTGGATCCTTGCGCGACGCTTATCATCTCGGGGTCGCGAAACCCCGAAACGTCGTTAATGATAGAAGCGCCCGCAGAAACTGCCCGGCGCGCCACATCTGCGTGGCGCGTATCAACGGACACGCACACGCCTTGCGAAGAAAGAACGCTGACAACCTTGCCAATGCGGCGCCATTCCTCCTCAGGCGCCACCTCTTGCGCTCCCGGCCGCGTCGATTCGCCTCCAACGTCGATAATGCGTGCGCCTTCTGCAACCATCGCCAAAGCATGCTCAAGCGCTTTATCGACATCGACGAAGTCTCCTCCATCGCTAAACGAATCGGGCGTCATATTGAGAACGCCCATAATAATGGGCGTTACTGTATCAAATTCGTATGTTCCGCATTTCCAAATCATGGCAGATGAGCCGAAAGATGCCTCGCGAAGAACTAGTTGCGCTTGATGTCATACGGATCAGCGTAAGGATCTTCATGCGAACGCTCACTTTCGTGATCCGCCGCTTGATCCTCTGCGGCCTGATCAGCCGGAGCTTGATTTGCGTCAGCCTCTTCAGCGTGATTCTCTGCCTGGTCAGCTGATGCCGAAGTTGCATCGCTTGTTTGATCAGCAGCTTCATCCCCTGCTTGCTCTTCAGGCGCGAGCGCCTCTTCGCCTGGATTGTCATCGGTGAAGGGGTCTTCGCTTGCCAAAGGATTTGGCGCAAGCGGAGAAGAATCCATCAGGTCTTCGCGCGCAATTTCTGCATCTACCTGGTCTTGCGTTGGTTCATCGGTAAGATCAGCGTTCTCTGCAGCCTTGCGATAAGGGCCGTTGGGATCTTGATCGCCCGGCTCAACGCGCGCTTCTTTCCAGTCAGGATCAGCTAACACCACACCATTGAAGTTCAGCGTATTCAACATGCGCACATGCTCGTCATCCTGAGGTGCAGGTTTGCGCTCTGGCTCAGCTTTAGGCTCGGCCTTTGGCGCAGCTGACGGAGCAGCAGGCGAAGATCCAACCGATGGCGCCCCTGCTGTGCCAGCCGGTGGAACAGACGCGGAAGACGCTGTAGGAGCCGGTGCAGCAACGCGATCCTCGGGACGCGGCGGAAGTGCCGCATTCGGATCATCCGTTCCCTTGATATCGCTTTCGGTCAACTCGGGATGCGTCTCAAGATCACGTTTGCGCGCTTCGGCCTCTTCGCGCTCATGCATGGCGATGATCTCGCTTTCACGCTCAAGGTATTCATCCCACTTATTATCGAGAAGCGCCTGGCACGCCTCGCCTTCAACGGTCTCGCGTGCAAGCAAAACAGATGCCATCAGATCCATTTGCTCTGCATGTTCGGAAAGAATCTTATGCGCGCGGTCGTGCGCCTCTTTCATGATCTTGGAGACTTCCTCATCAATACGACGCGCGGTCTCTTCTGAGTAGTCTTGCGTATTGCCATAATCGCGACCCAGGAACACCTCGTGGTTGGGCTGCCCGAACACCTGCGTGCCGAGCGGGCTCATGCCGTATTGGGTGACAATGGCGCGAGCCATCTTAGAAGCGCGCTCAAGGTCGTTTGAAGCACCGGTTGT
>CAYPKC010000098.1:5360-5897 GCA_964411215.1 uncultured Eggerthellaceae bacterium
TTCGGCAACGCGGCCGCCCATAAAGACGGCAAGCTCGTCTTTCATCTCAGACAGCGAATTCAAAAGCTTGTCATCGTCGGGAATCGAGAGCGTGTATCCAAGGGCACGGCCACGCGAAATGATTGAGATCTTGTGCACCGGATCGGCGTTTTCCAACAGGTGGCCGACAAGCGCATGACCACTTTCATGGTAAGCGATCGTGTGCTTGATCTTCTCGTTCATGACGCGACCCTTGCGCTCAGGTCCTGCAATCACGCGCTCAAGCGACTCATTCACTTCCCGCATGGTAATGATCTTTTTGGACTTGCGAGCCGTGAGAAGCGCCGCCTCGTTCATAAGGTTGGCAAGGTCAGCACCGGTAAATCCTGGAGTGATCTTGGCGATCGCATCAAGATTGACATCGTTGGAGATCGGTTTGTCGGCCGAATGCACTTCAAGAATCTTCTTGCGTCCTTTGACATCGGGTGTATCGACCACAATCTGGCGATCAAAACGTCCCGGACGCAAAAGTGCCGGATCGAGAACGTCTGCGCGGTT
>CAYPKC010000099.1:0-5896 GCA_964411215.1 uncultured Eggerthellaceae bacterium
CCCTTATCGTGACGCTCTGCGGCTCGAAAGGTACAATCACGCTTTCTATCCTCTTCACGATCCCCTATTTCATGTCAACAGGAGAGCTTTTTGCCTCGCGAAGCCTCATTATCTTTTTAGGGTGCGGCGTCATTATTTGCACCCTGCTTATTGCGAACTTCATCGTGCCGCTCGTCAGCCCTAAACATGAGCATAAGGAAAGCGAGCTTGATGCGCGACGCAATTATTTCAAGACGCTCAATGACATTTTGCGCAATGTCATTGAAGAGCTCGCCACGCAAATCACCCCTGAAAACAATGCTTCGGTGCAGCAGGTCATTCGGACCTACCAAGACAGAATCGAAAACACGAAAGAAAATGAAATCGACGATGATATCTCCGCGTATGACGCCCTGCGTATTAATGCCTTGAAATGGGAAGAAGAAAAGGCAATGGCGCTTGTCGAAGAGGGCGCCATCGACCATGATGTCGGCTACAAGTTCATAAGCCGCTTAGAGCGCATGGAACATTTGATCGGGCACCGAGAAGACGAGGTGCTCATAAAGCGCATGATTGCCCGCATACGCCTTGCTTTCTCATCGCTCTGGCAATATATTATGCGCCGCTTCATCAATCCCAACCTTGTCTCAAGCAAGCGCGATCAGATGATGGCTTTGCAGATGGATGCCACCATCTACGTGATTGGCAAGCTCCGTGACATCATTACGAACAATGATGTGGCTACCGAAGACGTCTCGCGGCTCCTCATTCGCTATGAACAGTCATTGGCTATCTTGAAAGGCAAGCGCGCAAGCGTGACCGCATCTATCAAAATTGCAAATGAGTCTGACGATATCAGGCGTCTGGCCTATCAAATCGAGCTTGAGCAGATTCAGAAGATGTATGAGCAAGACCGCCTCACGCGCCAAGAAGCAAACCGCATGCGCGACAATGTCACGCTCATGAAAATGGATTTGGAAGATACGATTTAGTCGTTACCCTTGCCTGCATCAGGCTCGGATAATGCCAGCTTTTCTTTAATGGAGTGCGCGATGCCCTGTGCATCAAGACCGATGTTTTCGAAGAGCAGATCGCTTTTCCCTTGCAAGATGAACTCATCTGGCAATCCAAGTATCAAGACTGGAACGTCTAAACCTTCTTCGGTAATCTTTGCAAGAATGCCTTCGCCTACGCCTCCGGTTATGACACCTTCTTCTATGGTGACAACAAGACGCGTTTGCGCGGCCTTTCGTACCGCATCAACATCGAAAGGCTTTGCCCAGATCATGTCGACGACTCGGCAACTGATACCGTATGCCTCTAAAAGCTCAGCCGCTTCAACAGCACGTTTTACCATACGCCCGAACGCCAAGATAGCAACATCGTCGCCTGCGCGTTCAAGATGCGACTTTCCCTCTTCCAATAGTTTGGGCTCGCGCTCAGGATCATAAGAAACGTATTCTGCTGAACCACGCGGATACCTGATAGCAATGGGCCCTCTCATGGAAATAGCAGTATGAACGGCATCGCATAAGTGCTTTTCACCCGAAGGCACAATGATTTTCATATTGGGCACCATGCGCAGATAGACAAGATCGAAGACACCATGATGCGTCGGTCCGTCATCTCCCACCAATCCTGCACGATCGAGGGCAAAGACAACATCGAGCTTAGGCAGGGCGACATCGACGATCATCTGGTCAATGGCTCGTTGCATAAAGGTGGAATAGATGGCAGCGACCGGTTTTTTGCCTGCTATTGCAAGACCGGCTGCCATGCCGATGGCTTGCTCTTCGGCAATACCGACATCGACAAATCTGTCGGGGAAGGCTTGCTTGAAGCTTTTCAGGCCGCATCCCCCTTCCATGGCAGCGGTGATAGCTACCACGCGTTCATCACGCTCGGCCTCGCGCACAAGCGCTGATCCAAAGACTTGCGTGTAGGTTTTGCTCCCTGGATTGGTTGCAATGGGCTTACCTGTTGCAATGTCGTAGGGGCCGGTACCGTGGAAGCGCTCGGTATCTCTCTCGGCGGGAGGATATCCCGCACCCTTCTTCGTCACCACATGGACAAGAACAGGTCCGTTCATGGGAAGAACCAGCTGGAGCATTTCGCGCAAAGCGCCAATGTCGTGTCCATCAATAGGAGGCGTGCACACGATATTCATCTGCTCGTAAATCATAGATTCCGGGATGAACATCTGCTTCATGGATTCTTTCGTGCGCTTTCCGAGCTCTGCGAAAGCGTTGCTCATTCTGCCGCCGCGCTCAAGCTTGTACTGGATAGCTTCGCGTACATCTCGATATTGCGATGTTGCACGGATATTGCCAAGATGCTTCATGAGTGCGCCCACGTTGCGCGAGATGGACATTTCGTTGTCGTTTAAGATAATGACCATCTGAAGCTGCTGGCTTCCAATGAAATTGAGCGCTTCAAATGCCATGCCGCCTGACAGGGCAGCATCTCCTATGAGTGCGACAATCTTCTCATCGGTGCCTGCCATCTGACGTGCAAGGGCAAGGCCGGAGGCAACAGACAGCGAGTCAGAAGCATGCCCAGATGGATGCACATCGTATTCGCTTTCGCTGGGGCGCGGGAAACCGGAAAGCCCGTGGAAAGTGCGAATGGTATCGAATCTGTCAAGGCGCCCTGTTACCAGTTTGTGCGCATACGATTGATGTCCCACATCGAATACGAATTTGTCGCGAGGAGCATCTATGAGGCTATGAACCGCAAGGATAATCTCTACCGCACCGAGCGATGAAGCGACATGTCCCCCGCTCTTCGAGGTCGTCTCAATGATCTGCTCGCGGATCTCGCGCGCTAGAATTTGAAGCTCGGAATTATCCAGCACCTTCAAATCGGCTGGAGAAGTTATGCTATCGAGTATACGATGTCCAATATCGCACATAGCTGCCGCCTGGGCTTCTCTTCGTTTATTCCGTTTCAGAAGGTGCTTGCGTTACTTCTGATACCGTTATGACCTGTGTGTCTGACTCATCCTCTTGAGAGAGCGCAACTACTTCAACCACGGAAGTTTCGTTGTCTGAACGTACACCATTCTCGCTTTGCATCCCGTCATCTGGTTCAGAATCAGGTTCAGACGACAGGATATCCTCTTCGCTGACATCGCAGGCACGAAGCCCTAAGGTCACAGCTTCTTCATATAAGGCAAGGGCTTCATCAAGCGAGATGCCTTCTTGGGCAACTTCGTCTGCAATCTCATTGAGCCTGTCTTTGATAGCATCAAAATGTTCAGGTTCACTCGTCATATGCGTTATACCTCTTCGCTCTCACCTGTAAGCTGCCGTGCAATATTGCCCAAAATGCCATTCACAAACTTATGGGAATCGTCTTCGCCACCGAAGCTTTTAGCTAACTCGACCGCCTCATTGATAGAGACGGATACGGGTACCTTATCAACATACTTCATTTCATAAATGGCGAGTCGCAAAATGGCCAGATCGATGATCGGCATACGGTCGATCTTCCAATTCTGCGACGCGCTTTGCAAGATGGCGTCAATCTCATCTTTGTGGTTCGTGACGCCCTCTACAATGCTGTAGGCATAATCAGAGACGGTCCGTTCAAGACATTCCATCTCGCCGCTTTCCAAGAGCTCAAGGGCGGGAATGGATCGGATTGAGCTCGAATACAGAATCTGTGCAGCACATTTACGTGCCGATGTGCGCTCGTGCTGCCGTGCCATTATTGTGCTTGGTCGAATTGAATCGCATCAACAAAAATATCGACAGAAGCCACCTCAACGCCCGCCTGCACAAGCAGAGCATCGCTGATGGCGGTACGCAGCTTATCGGCGACTTCGGGAAGCACGCAGCCATAATACACGGCGATATGCAGGACAACGGCAAGCTTTCCCTCATCGTCAAAACGCGTTTCAATCCCAAGCGTCGAAGGTTTGCCTGTCAGTTTTGCCCACAGGCCGCCTGAAGCTGCTGTGCCTACTTGCGCAACACCTTCGACCTCGCGTGCGGTAATGGAGATAATGGTGTCGATGACGCCTGGCGCAAGCGTCATATTCTTGTCTGCATGCTTATCACTCATAGCAGATCCTCCATTTGCGTTTCAATAAAGTCTGTCGTAGCAGCACCTTCCAAGAATACTTCATTTTCAAGCACTCTTTTATGGAAAGGAATGGTTGTTGCGATTCCTTCTATCTCGAATTCATCCAGTGCTCGCTTGGCGCGGGCAACGGCCTCTACGCGATCCTGCCCATGGCAGATAACCTTAGCAACCATTGAATCATAATGCGGAGAAATGCGCGACCCTTCACCCACGTAGGTTTCAACGCGAATACCAGGGCCTGACGGTGGCTTGAACTTCGTAATGGTGCCAGGGCACGGGCGAAAAGCATGCTCGGGATCTTCGGCATTGATACGCATTTCAATGGCATGGCCAAAAGGTGTAAACGGCACGCGTTGCGCGCAGCTGATAGGCTCATGGGCAGCAATGCGTACCTGCTCTTTTATGATATCGGTGCCGGTAATCATTTCTGTGACAGGATGCTCTACCTGCACGCGCGTATTCATTTCCATGAAGTAGAAATTGCCGTCTTGATCGAGCAGAAACTCAACAGTGCCGGCATTCCTATAATCGACGGCACGCATCGCTTTGACGGCAGCTACTCCCATAGCGCGGCGGATCTCATCGGTCAGAGCTGGAGACGGTGCTTCTTCCAACAGTTTTTGGTGCCTGCGCTGAATGGAACAATCGCGCTCACAGAGCGATATAAAGTTACCGTAATCGTCCGCGAGTACTTGAATTTCCACGTGGCGGGGACGCAACACAAGCTTCTCTAAGTACACGCCCGGGTTGCCAAAAGCGGCATCGGCTTCCGTGCTTGCCGCCTTGAACTGAGCTTCAAGGTCTTCGGGGCGGTGCACTTCACGCATGCCTTTACCACCGCCGCCGGCGGTTGCTTTAATGAGCACCGGATAGCCCACGCGCTCAGCAAACGCACGCGCCCCATCCACCGATGCGCAAATGCCATCGGAGCCGGGAACGGTCGGCACCGTACAGGCCATCATAGTTTCCCTAGCGGATGCCTTGTCTCCCATGCGCTCGATGCATTCTGCCGAAGGACCGATGAACACCAGGTCGTTGTCTGCACACGCGCGGGCGAAATCGGCATTTTCAGCAAGAAAACCATAGCCCGGGTGAATTGCCTCGGCACCCGTATTCTTGGCTGCTGCAATGATGTTGGGAATGACCAGATAGCTCTTGTTGGACTGCGCCGGCCCGATGCAGACGGCTTCATCAGCATACTGGACAGGATAGGTATCTTTGTCTTCCGTGGAATAGACGGCGACCGTCTTGATACCGAGCTCTTTTGCAGCGCGCATGATGCGCAGAGCTACTTCTCCTCTATTGGCAACGAGTATTTTCTTGAACATTATGCCTGCTCCGGAACGGTAGGCACTTTTTCGTGAGGCTCGATATAGAACAGAACATCACCATATTCAACGGGCGTGGCATCTTTCAAGCAAATCTCGCGAACCGTTCCCATCTCTTCAGCCGTGATCTCATTCATGAGTTTCATTGCCTCAACGATGCAAAGCGTCTCGCCTGCGGCAACCTCATCACCCACCTTGACGAAGGGAGGCTCGCCGGGAGCGGGGGCTTCGTAGTAGGTGCCAACCATAGGAGCGGTGACAGCATACCAGTTGGCAGGACGGGCATTTTTCGGTGCTTCTGCGGCAGCTTGCGGAGCCTCTGGTTGCGCCTGCGCTATGGCTTGCACGGGAGCAGGAGCTGCGACAACGCCGGCAGCTGCTGTTTCACTTGGCATGCGCACGGCAATACGAACGCCTTCTTCTTCCACAACGATCTCTCCGACGCCACTTTCCTCAGCGACCTTGACGAGCTCGCGAATCTGGTTGATGTCCACGTAATCTTC
>CAYPKC010000100.1:0-650 GCA_964411215.1 uncultured Eggerthellaceae bacterium
CAGCGTATCTCCATCGCAGTCGTAGCGAAGCTCTAGCACCTTTTGCGTATGACCGCTCGTCTCTCCTTTATGCCAGAGTTCACCTCGACTGCGCGACCAAAATACTGTCTCGCCTCCATCAAGTGTCTGGCGAAGAGACTCGGCATTCATCCACGCGACCATAAGCACTTCACGGGTGTGCGCATCTTGCACAATACAGGGGATAAGCCCATGCTCATCGAAGGTCAGATTTGCTATCACGTGATCGAAAGACTCATTCATGACTTTATCTCTACTTACTCTTAAAGGCGCACGGGAATACCATGTGCCCGCATATCTTCTTTGACCTGGCGCACGGAAAGCTCGCCAAAATGAAAGACGCTTGCAGCTAATACCGCATCCGCTTCGCCTTCTATGATGCCTTGCGAAAAATGTTCGAGGCAGCCAACGCCGCCACTGGCAATAACAGGAATGTCGACAGCGCGCGCGACCGCCCGTGTGAGCGCGCAATCAAATCCTTCGCGCGAACCATCGCGATCCATGCTGGTAAGCAGGATCTCGCCCGCGCCGCGGCGTGCCACCTCTTCAGCCCACGCAATTGCATCGATACCGGTCGCTTTACGGCCTCCAGCCACATAGACTTCCCATATGGTAGGGTCGCCGTCGACCTG
>CAYPKC010000100.1:660-5843 GCA_964411215.1 uncultured Eggerthellaceae bacterium
TCGCATCAATTGCTACAATAATCGCTTGGGTGCCGAAGGCTCTCGCTGCCTCTGTCACCAACGAAGGATCTTTTACGGCAGCCGAGTTGATAGACATCTTGTCGGCACCGGCAGCAATCATGGTACGGACATCGGCGAGGCTTCGAAACCCTCCCCCGACTGTATATGGAAGATGGAGTTGCTCGCTTGCCCTGCTCGCCAAATCAACGGTCGTCTGACGATTATCACTGGTGGCGGTGATGTCTAAGAAGATGACCTCGTCGGCACCTTCGAGATCATAGCGATTCGCAAGCTCAATCGGATCCCCCGCATCGCGCAGGTTCACGAAATTCACGCCTTTCACGACGCGTCCGTCTTTGACATCCATGCAGGGAATAACGCGTTTACTCAACATGCACATCTTCTCCAGCACATACCGTCTTCAAGAAACAGGAAAGCCACGCCGCACGCCCTTAGAGCTCGATCGGTTTTTCGAGGTTCTGCATATAATCAGGCTCGGAGACCATGGTGCTCTTACAAGCGGCAACGCCATCTGCCACCGTGAATTCGCCTTCATAGATGGCACGTCCCGCAATAACGCCTTCAAGGGCGCTTTCTACTTTTGCCAGCTCAAGGATGTCTTGCACGCTTGAAATACCGCCGCTTGCGATCACGGGATTTTCGAACGCTTCATACATTTCCACATAGGCAGCAGGCGCTATGCCGCAACGCATGCCATCACGAGCAATATCGGTATAAATGAGATGCTCATAGCCAACGCGCGCCATGGCAGCGGCAAGTTCTAAAGCGGTGCACTCGGCGCCTTGCACCCAGCCTTCCACTTTGACGTTGCCCTCTTTCGCATCAATGCCGGCAACCACGGAAGGTGCTCCGAATTCCTTGAGTGCTGAAGCGGCCATCTCGGGATCTTTCACGAGCGCGGTGCCGAAGATCACGCGGTCGGCTCCGGTGTCGAGAATGCGCCGCGCAGCATCAAGGGTACGGATGCCGCCACCGACCTCAACGTGAAGCGACGTGCGTTTCAAAATGTTGGAGATCACGTCGATGTTTGCAAGCTCACCTGTCTTTGCCCCATTAAGGTCAACGATATGTATCCATTCGGCGCCTTGTTCTTCGAACAGCTGCGCCTGCAAGGCGGGATCATCGTTATAGACCGTGACCTTTGCATAGTCGCCACGCTCAAGGCGCACGGCTTTGCCGTCGAGGATGTCGATAGCAGGCAGAAGATACATTATGCACGTCCTTTAGTTGCGATCTTTACAAAATTGGAGAGAAGATGCGCTCCGACACGAGAGCTCTTCTCGGGGTGGAATTGTACGCCGAATGCATTGCCAATCTGCACAGCACTCGGAAATGTTACGGAATGGGTCGTTGTCGCTATCGTGTAAGCGGAAGCCGGCGCGCAATAGCTATGGGTAAAGTAAAAGTATTCGCCGTTGTCTATGCCATCAAATAGAGGCGATGCGCTTTTGATATCAAGGGAGTTCCAGCCTACATGCGGAATTTTATACTTCGCTGCATCGTCTTCTCCCGCGCGCCCTGTCGCCTTGCCCTGTTTCGGCATCTTGTCTACGGTGCCTGCAATAAGCCCGAGTCCTGGCGTTGGCGCATGCGGTTTTGCATGCTCGGTGCCTTGCTCATACATGAGGTGCATACCGATGCAAATACCTAAAAAGGGTTTGTCTTCGGCAAATACCTTTTGAAGTGCTCTATCGAGTCCAAGTTCGCACAAGGTAGACATCGCATCGGTATACGCCCCTACTCCTGGCAGCACCACCGCATGCGCACGTTCGACCTCTTCGGCGCGGTCAGTCACCAGGACACGGGCACCGCATGCCTGTAGTGCTCGTTCAACTGACTTGATATTGCCCTTGTGATAGTCAACAAGAACAATGTCTACGTTTTGTTCCGCTTCCGCACCTGTCACGAGAGGGTGCCTTTCGTCGATGGCAATACGTCATGTGCGCGCGGATCGATCGCAACTGCTTCACGAAGAGCACGACCAAGCGCCTTAAACGAAGCTTCAATCAGATGGTGCGCGTTCTCTCCCGCCAACTGTTGCAGATGCAAGCTGATGCCGCTGTGTGCTGCAAAAGCAACAAAGAACTCTTTGGCAAGCTGTGTATCAAACGTAGAAATGGCCTCTATCGGTATGTTTTCATTCCAATACAGCTGGCCGCGTCCCGAAATATCCATCGCGCACAAAATGAGCGCTTCATCCATAACGATGGTCTTATCGGAAAAGCGCACGATACCGCGCTTGTCTCCAAGAGCTTGAGCCACGGCCATGCCGAGCACAATGCCGGTATCTTCGACGCTGTGATGCGCATCGACTTCAAGGTCTCCTTTGACCGACACATCTATGTCAAAAAGTCCATGACGCGCAAAGGCATTGAGCATGTGGTCGAAAAAGCCAATGCCGGTATCGATGGTTGCGCAACCTTCGCCATCAAGATTAATCGCAAGCGTAATATCGGTCTCGTTCGTCTTTCTCGTGATAGTGGCGCATCGTTTCTGCATAAGGGTTCCTTGCCTTTGTCCGCTAGTTCTTTTTCATAACAAAATCCCTGAGTGCGGCTAAAAACGTATCGTTTTGCTCAGGCGTTCCAATAGTGACGCGCAACGTATTCTCAAGATACGGTGCTGTTGAAAAATCGCGCACCAGCACACCTTGCGAATACAGGTATTCCCACGCACGATGAGCATTTTCCACCGAAAAGAGAATCCAGTTGGAGTCGCGTGGTTAGGGTCTCACCCCCGGAATTTTGCGCAGTTTTTCGTTAACCCCCTTGCGCTCTTCAATGATTGCTTGAATACCTGGTTCAAAGACAGCGCGATTCTCATACACCACGCGCCCAATTGCCTGGCTGACCGCATCAACGGAATACGGCTGGCGCACTTTTTTATAGACATCAATCACTTCAGGATGCGCGAAGATGTATCCAATGCGCACTCCTGCAAGTGAAAACGCCTTAGAGAACGTGCGCAGGATGACAAGGTTCTTGTGGGCTTCAAGCATCCATCGGACGGATTGGCGCGAAAACTCGAAATAGGCCTCGTCGACCATAATGAGCGCATCGGTAGAAGCTAGCACCTCTTCAATAAAATCATTGCGCGCACGCAGACCCGTTGGATTGTTCGGACTGGTGATAATGGCATACGTAATGTTGCGTGTTGGATCTCTCAACGCATCAAGCACTGCCGCCTCATCAATCGCAAAATCCTGCTCGCGGATTCGGGGGATGTTCACGACATCCGTATTTGTTAAGTGCGCATTGGTCTCATACACGCTAAAGGTGGGAGGAAGGTTCAAGAAAGCGCGCCCCGGACCGCCCCATGCAAGCGCGGTATCAAAGAGCAGCTCATCTCCCCCATTGCCAATGAGCACGCATTCGCGATCAAGGCCATTTGCCTCGGCAATCATGTCGCGCAGGCGATTAGCGAGCGGATCGGGATAGCGATTGAGTTTAACAGCTTTGACCTCGCGCTCTATCTCCTTGCGGATAGCAGCATCGACATCTTTCGGATTCTCGTTGGCAGACATAAGCATGTCTGCCGAAAGATATTTCGGATCATACGGCGTAAGCGATTGCACTTGCGGGCGCGGAGCACAAACCTTATTCATGTGCGTTACCCTTCTGTGTTGCCGCCTCAGCCGCAACTTTTGCTGATGCCTTCTTTGCAGCAAGGTCTTCTGCTGTCATATAGTCGCTTGCTTGCGTGGCCGCATCTCCCGTACCTTGCGCGCTTCCTGCATCCATCGCACGCATTCTGAGAGCAACCGATTGCGCATGCGCCCAGAGCCCTTCGTGGAGGGCAATCTGCATAATGGCATCGCTGTCGTGTTTGAGCGCTTGTGCACTGTATTGAATGATGGAGCTTTTCTTAATGAACTCTTCAACCGAAAGCGGAGACGCAAAACGTGCAGTACCGCCCGTGGGAAGCGTATGGTTGGGGCCGGCAACATAGTCTCCGACAGCTTCAGGTGTCCATTCGCCAAGGAAAATGGCACCGGCGTTTCTAATAGCGCCAAGGTAGTCCATGGCGTGCTCGACATGCATCTCTAAGTGTTCAGGCGCAATGACATTCACGGCCTGTATGGCTTGATCCATGTCGTTGACAATAACAATGAGTCCTTGTCCATCGAGCGATTCTTTGGTGATGTCAGCACGGATCGAATGGGCAAGATGCGCCTCGATCGCCCGCTCGACCGCATCAGCATACTCTGCGGAAGGGCAGATGAGATAGCATGCGGCAAGCGGGTCGTGTTCAGCTTGCGCCATAAGATCAATGGCCACGAGCGACGGATCAGCCTTCTCATCGGCAACGACGCATACTTCGGAAGGCCCGGCAATCATATCAATACCAACGTCACCGGAGACCACCTTTTTGGCAGCCGCAACATAGGCGTTGCCCGGACCGGTAATTTTATTGACCGGTCGAATCGTTTCGGTGCCATACGCAAGCGCGCCGATGGCTTGCGCGCCACCAACCGTGTAGATTTCTGTCACGCCCCCGAGCTTGCACGCTGCAAGAATAGCCGCATCAATGGTGCCGTCTTTTGACGGGGGTGTGACGCATGCAATGCGCGGAACGCCGGCAACGCTAGCTGGAATGGAGTTCATGAGTACGCTTGAAGGATAAAGAGCCCGCCCTCCCGGCACATAGATGCCCACAGAATCGAGCGGGGTGATTTTAGAGCCGACAAGGGCACCATCTTCGCGCGTGAAAATCCAGCTTTGCTGAATTTGCCTTTCGTGATAGGAACGAATCTGCGATGCCGCATGGCGAAGCGCCTCTAAGACATCGGGGTTCACTTCTTCTAGCGCATCATCCATCGCCTGTGCCGGCAGACGGAAATCGTGAAGGTCAACGCCGTCGAAGGTGCGCGTATATTCACGCAGCGCCTTGTCTTTGTCGGTTTTGACTTTCTCGATAATCTCCGTTGCGGCAATCAGCGCCTTGGCATTGAATGCTCCTGTGCGATTGATAAAAGAAGAGCGGAACGGTTCGGTGGGTTTCAGTTCAATTCTACGCACGTTACATGGCCTTTCCTGCAATCGGCGCAAAAGTAGCGCCTTTCGTTGCTTGTGCGAGCTTGCGGGCTAATTCTACTACGCGCTCATCCGTCCTAAACGAACAGGGATTGGCGAAGAAACGCGCCGTGGAATCGAGCACGTCTT
>CAYPKC010000101.1:0-5779 GCA_964411215.1 uncultured Eggerthellaceae bacterium
ATCACGCAAAAGCGTTGTCTTTTCTTCCGGAGGAAACTTAAACGCGATGGCCCACTTTGGCGCACGAGATGTAAATCCCAGCGCATTTTGAGACGCAAACGCGTTGACCTTGACCACAACGCCATCTATCTCATAGGGAAGCTCATCACGGCGCTTCACGGCACGATCGCAAAAATCAAATACCTCTTTGCGCGTCGCGCACAGTTGCACATCGGGATTGACGTGAAAACCTGCACGTTTAAGCCACGCCAACAATTCGAACTGCCCGGAAATCTGAAGATCGGTGTTTTCCGCAATGGCGTAGATGAAGGTCGAAAGATCGCGCGAAGCGGTGATAGTCGGGTCTTTTTGCCGGATTGAACCAGCGGCAGCATTGCGAGGATTGGCAAAAGGCGTCTTCCCGTGCTCTTGCGCAGCAAGATTAAGCGATTCAAACGACTTCTTCGGCATATACACTTCTCCGCGCACTTCTAACGACGCCTCAGGATCAGAAAGTGCCTGCGTGGCCTCTTCGCGCAAGCGTAAAGGCACATCCTTGATGGCGCGGATGTTGGGCGTCACATCTTCGCCGGTCGTTCCATCGCCTCTGGTGGCAGCCCGCGTCAAAAGCCCCTGGTCATACGTCAGAGCAATTGACGAGCCGTCAATCTTCAATTCACAGCACAGAGGCGGAAGGCCGCCAAGCGCTTCTTCAATACCGTCGAGCCAGAGTGTGAGCTCGTCTCTGTCCATGGCATTATCAAGCGAATACATACGCTCTTTATGGCGTACGGCGCTGAAATGCTCTCCAACATAGCCACCCACGCGCTGTGTTGAGCTCTCAGGCACAATAAGCTCAGGATGCTCACTTTCCAATTGACGCAATTCCCGCATCAGAGAATCAAAAGCAGCATCGGTAATTTCAGGAGCATCTTGCGAGTAGTACAGATAGGTATGATGCTCTATCTCCTTGCGAAGGGCATCTATACGTTGTGCCACCTCTTCGGCGCCTTGTGCCTGCTGTTTTGCATTGCCTGTTGAAGTATCCATGTTCCAGCTCGATTCAACGTCTGCTCGTGAGACCTAAAATGTTTTGTGAATATCAATAGTAACGAAATCTTGATTCTTCTTTTCAAGAACAGATTAATGTTTATAATGATTCAAGTTACAAAACTATCTCTAGGCCACTTATCTTGAGAAGGAGCAAATTCATGAATGAAGGGCTGAACCTCCCGCGCTTGCAAAGCCTGAATGATTGGATCGTCACCAAAGACGATATCAACAATATGTCCGAAACCGAGCTCGTAGACGTTGTCAAAGAGCAAAAGGTCAAAGTCATGATCACGGCTGGCGAAGTTTCCACCGTTATCATCTCGCCTGATCTTTACAACACGTTTGTAAGCACGGTTGAGAAGTTCGCTTCTTCTCGCGGTACCGGCGTTGATGCAGAGTAACTGATAACGCAAGCGAAACAAAGAGCGCCGCATATATGCGGCGCTCTTTTTTTATATTCTCGTATGGGTGTGAGGAAGAGAGTCTACAAGTTGCTGACATCCCACAACCCCGTCAGAAGCGAGGTTGCTGCAAGCACGCACAGCACGGCAATCACAATCAAAGCAACACCTAAGGGGCTATCCCTTGGTTCTTCTTGGTCTTCTCGCCTGTCGGGTCGCCCATTCTCTTGGGACGGCGGATTCTTCACCATGTTCTTCTTTTGTACCGGCCGCTGTTGAGTAAATTGACTCGGATGATTGTGCGGTTGCGCCTGTTGGTTTGGCAACGGTCTTGATTGTGATGGTGATTGGCGTGGCTGCTGCTCTGCCTCTTGGGGAAGATTTTCGGAATACTGCCCGAGATTACGTGATCTATTCGGGTAATTCCGTTGCGCCGCATCACGCATCTGAGACTGTTGTGGCCGTTGCGCTTGCTGCCTTTGCCGCACCACCTTTTGAGAACGGTTTCTCTCGGGCTGGCGCTCGCCGTCTTGAGGAGACTGCCTTATCTCTTGCGATCGGCTCTCTTGAGCAGAAGCACGTGGTCTCTCCGGCGCGCGACTCTCTTGAGCAGAAAAGCGCGGCAGATCCTGGGAGCGACCCTCTTGCGTAGTAAACCGTGGTATTTCCGGCATGCGCGACTCGTGCGCTTTTGACTTAAAAGCTTCTTGCGTACGCGCACTTTGGGCAAAAGATTGCGAGCTTTCTTGTGAGCGTGCATTTTGCGCAAAGGATTGCGACCGCCCAGTGCGCTCTTGCGTATTCGCACGCGGTCGCCTGTCTTGAAAGCTTTCAAACGTGTCTGCGGCAGAGGCCGAAGTGTCTGCGATACGCGTATTGCTTGGCTGTTGCGGGAAGGAGGCCTCCCTTTGAGTTTGCTTGTCACTTCTCTGTTCGGCTCGGCCACTCGCGCCTGCCTGCGTGTTGTCGTAATCCCGGCTCCAGAGATCTTGATCGACCAAAGTCTTAGTATCAGAGGCAAAAGATGGCTTTTGTGGCGCCTCATGAGGAATCGGCTGGGCTTTCACCGCAACGATTTCCTGCGAAAGCGTAGTGTCAGGCTCACTTGTCCACACCGATGCTTGCGAACGTGCTTGGGCTTCCGCTTCTTTCTGCTGCCTTTTAAGCTCCTGCTTCCATTCGCGAGAGCGCTTGCGCTTCTCTTCTAGTTGGGCTTCACGCTGCTTTGCAATAGCGGGATCAGTGGCTTTCCGCTGAGTGGCAACGGGCTCTGTTTTCACCTTAGGTTGATCGCTGAAATCAAGATGAATGGTGTTGAGATCTATCTGTCCTTCAGGAACATAATCGCGAGATTCTTCGGTTTTGATACCTAGCGCCGAGAATAGATCATCAATAGGCAACGAGTCGTCTTTAGTTTTAGCCATGTTCCTACCCTATTTTCGGAGTATCACAAGGTTTTCTACACTATAGCGTAAGGCGTTCTCGTACTCTTCGCGGTCGAGGTGCAGTCCGCTGTTATCTATTGTAACAACTGCAGTGACTCCATCAAGCAGATCTAAGGTAAATGTGCTTCCGTAGTCCCTTGCAAGACTGTCGGTAAACGATTTCGCTGATTCAGGTGATGGGAAGACCATATTCATGGTTGAGGTTAAGCAATCGCCCGAATCGCCGAATTCGACCGTTTCCTGAACGGTGTAGCTTGTGCCGTCGGTTGTGAGTGCTGTGTATTCATAGACAACGCTGCCGGCCTTGCTTTCCCCTTGCACATCGGTTGCAGCCGTTGATCCGCCGCCATTATTCGCATTCACATTGCCCGAATTGCCGCCGTTGGTGCTTGAGCTGCTCTTTTGATTGGTGGCATTATCGGTAGTACTTGTCGTTGAATTGCCTCCAAATATATCCGAACCAACGCCTTGCAGAGGATTGTTCGGCAAAACAAACAACACCACGGCGACAATCGCCGCAATAAGAACTAAGGCAATAACGCCTATGACGATAATGCGTTTACGCTTTTTTCTGCTTGTATCGACATCTTTCATGCCCTCCTCAATAGAAACAGGGGGCTCGTCGAACATCGCAGACTCTTCGATTGCCTTCTCGTCTAAAAGCGGCTTTCCGATTTCGCTTGAATCATCTGGAGTGGAAGGTTTCTTTTCTTGCTTGCCTTCAGGCTTTTGAGAGGCTTTGGCGCCTTGGGGCGTTGTATGATCAGGCGTCAGCACAGGTGTTGCTTTCTGGGCAGCAGCATTGTTGCGCTGTTGTGCAAAAGCTCCCTGTTGGGCAACTCTTCCTTGGAGAGGACCTGTGCCTTGTTGTGCAGCTTGGCCCCTCTGGTTTTGCGGTATGGGCTGAGTCTTTTGGGCTGCATGGGGTTGGCGCTGTTGCTGCGCCGCTTGCGGAGTCAGGGGATTCCGCGCTGGTTGCGCTGGTTGCGCTTGTTGCGGTTTGCGCCCTGCTGCGGCAAAGCGGGCAGCGTTGCCATACATTTGCTGAGCAACTCCTGCAACAGGAACAATGCCTGCTTTTTGCATAAGCGAAGCATTTGCTTGCGCAGCTTGTCCTTGCCGCGGCGTTGCTGCTGGTTGTTGCAGAGGGCCTGTTGCTTGCGCGCGCTGAAAAGCGGCGTTTTGCGGATTCGCAACACCTTGCCCTTGAGCACCTGCAGGAGTTTGCCCTTTTTGAGGCATGGGTGTTTGAGTAGCTGTGACACCTGGGCTTTTCGTTGCAGGATTTTGATTCACCGGCACGCCGTTTTGTTGCTGTGGGGCAGAAGCGTTCGCAGGCCGCTGAGCCCGGGGATTGAATT
Organism: uncultured Eggerthellaceae bacterium; assembly: GCA_964411215.1. Classification (GTDB taxonomy): domain Bacteria; phylum Actinomycetota; class Coriobacteriia; order Coriobacteriales; family Eggerthellaceae; genus MGBC163016. The sequence continues at coordinate 4,240 of CAYPKC010000101.1, forward strand.
TCGAGTTCTTCATCAAAACCATGGGGGTAGCACCCATAAGCGTGGCGCCCTTCTGCATGGCTCGATTGCGCTCTTCAGCAGCCTTATGCTCGCGCTCAATACGCTCTTTGCGTTCCCGCTCCCGCTCGCGCGCTTCCTTTAATTCCTTTTCGCGCTGCTTTGCGAGCGCCCGTGCGCGCTCCTGCTCTAAAACGCGTTTACGTTCAAGCTCAGCTACGGCGCGCTTACGTTCTTCTTCAAGAGCGCGCTGGTGTTCACGCTCACGCGCAATTTCAAGCTGCCTGTCGAGCTCTTCCCGCATACGCCGATCGCGCTCAATGGCTTCTATGAGGCTGCGTTCATAATCGCATTCTTCTTCAAGCCTTTGCTTGCGCTCTTCTAAGATGCGCCGTTCGCGGTCGTCACGGTAATAGACATCATTGCGGAACTTTTCTCTCGTACGCGCATCATCATAATCATCAAAAGGATCTGATCTCCTGTAATCGAAAGGATGATAGCCCTCTTCGGAGCGGTACCTTCTGTCATCTTTGTCTAAATCATAGGGATAGCCAGCGTCTTTTGACGCATATTTGTCAGGATAGAGATAACTGTCCCGATCATACGAAGAACCATAGGGCTCTCGGTCACGATAATAATCTCGCTTGCTATCGCGGGTATATTCGTCGCGCCTGCGCTCTTCTCTGCGCCTGCGCTCTTCCTCACGGCGAAGCTCTTCTTCGCGGCGCAACTCTTCTTCACGACGGAGCTCTTCTTCGCGGCGCAACTCTTCTTCGCGGCGCCGTGCTTCTGCGCGCCGTAATTCCTCTTCGCGGCGAAGCTCTTCTTCGCGCAACCGCTCAGCTTCGAGGCGACGAGCCTTCTCCTCTTCACGCCTCTGCTCTGCCAGGTCGATCGTGCTTGCGCTTGTTGCCGTGCTTGCAGATGACGGAGAGGCAGATGAAGTACTTTGAGCCTGCCCAGAGGAAGACCCCGCTGAAACTTTGTTTTGCTGTGGCACTTGTGAAGATGTTTGGGGATGCGACGAATCAGAAGCACGCGCTGGCGTTTGAGGAGCGGGCGCATCTTGCTTCTGGGAATTATCGCTTTCTCCCGACGAGCCTTTGTCCTCGCCTTCAAGTCGAGCAAAGTCATGTAACTCATCAGGAGATATGCGAATATGAACGTATGGAAGGTTATTCTTCTTAGAACTCATTCTTTCGTCTGTCGCAGGTAGTTCGTGTGTTTATACGGTTATGTTTCCCAGACGGAATCATTATACACTTGATGTCCTCATTCAAGGCATGCGCCCAATAGACATCTTTATTAAACCAAATCAACAAAACTATCTGATGCTTGCGCATCTCCGCGAAAACAAGCTGACATGCTCGTTTATGCAACATGAGGCAGAGCGAACGCAGAGCTTTTGAATGCGAGTGTGGTGTTTAGTGACGCTTCTTGAGTGAGGCAATGCTTTGGGGAAGATACTGCGGAAGATCACTTGCACACACACTTATCTCGCCCAACGTATGCGAAGCCTTTCTTCCAGCTTCTGCATGAAGCC
>CAYPKC010000102.1:0-5721 GCA_964411215.1 uncultured Eggerthellaceae bacterium
TCGACATTTCCGCATATGTTTGACTCGGTTATGGGCGAGTCAATGATGAAGCGCGCCCAAGAAAAGGGCGTATTGCAATTTCATGCCCACGATTTACGCGACTATACCTATGATCGACATCGGACCACGGATGATTACCCATTTGGCGGCGGACATGGTTTAGTCATGAAATGTGAGCCTCTTTATGAAGCGGTTGAAGATGTGCTCGGCATTGATGGCAATATTCTCGATCAGCCGCGGCAAGAAGGCACGGCAGTTATTCTGTTAGCGCCGCATGGCAGGCGATTTGATGATACCTATGCAAATGAGCTTGCAACGCTTGACCATCTCGTGTTCGTCTGTGGGCATTACGAAGGGATCGATGAGCGTGTCTATGCAATTGCAGACGAAGTTATCTCACTCGGCGATTACGTGCTTACAAGCGGTGAACTTGCTGCGATGGTGGTGATTGATGCAGTCGTGCGAAAGCTTCCCGGTGTGTTGGGCGCAGAAGACGGTGCGCTCATGGAATCATTCGCCGATGGCCTTTTGGAGCACCCTCAATATACCAGGCCTGCCGAATTCCGCGGTATGGCAGTTCCGGAAGTCCTGCTATCGGGACACCATGCCAATATTGCCGCATGGCAGAGAGAGCAAAGCCTTCTTCGCACAAAACAACTTCGCCCCGACTTGATAGAGTCTATGCTGAATGGCAACGCGGGCGGGCCTTCTCTCAGTGAGAGTGATATTGCGTTTCTGGATTTATCAACCGAAAGCGGAAATAGCACCGATTAAGGGTTATCATTGCATACGCGCTTTTGCCTATCTCAAAAGGAACATTTTCGTTTTGCGGCAAAGAGTGCAGACGATAGTGTTGTGAAGGGATTTACGCGAGCATGACTGACAATGGATACGAAACGACCGCACCCAAAAAACATGGGTTTGTGCGTAAGATCCTTCAGATCGTTATTCTTGTTGTGGCCGTGTTAGTCATTGCCCAGCTCATGCGCACCTTCATTTTCCAAGCCTATGAAATTCCTTCAGGTTCTATGGAAAACACGATTGAAACGGGCGATCTCGTGTTTTCGGAGAAAGTTTCCTATAACTTCTCCGATCCTCAGAATGGCGATATCGTCACTTTCGCCGATCCTGAGATTCCGTCACGCACGCTTATCAAACGCGTTATTGCTACCGAAGGTCAAGTCGTAGAGCTTAAAGACGGTGCCGTCTATGTCGATGGCGTCAAACAGGCAGAACCCTATACGCTGGGTAAACCTTCGTATGAATTGCAAAGCGCACCAGGTAATCCTATTACGTATCCTTACACGGTGCCTACCGGCAAAGTATGGGTCATGGGGGATAACCGCACGAACTCGCAAGACTCCCGCTTTTTTGGTGCTATCCCCGTTGACTCTATTACGGGGAAAGCCCTCTTTAAATATTGGCCGCTCGACCATATTGGTCTTTTAAATTAGATTCACTCTTGATTATTTCCACAAGTGTCGATTCCGGATTTGGAGGTAGCTTTGAGCGATAAGGTCACAAATGCGCATGTTGATGCAAACGCGCCGTCATTTCAAGACGTCATCATGCGGCTGCAACAGTATTGGGCCAACCAAGGCTGCGTTGTGTTGCAACCCTATGATAATGAGGTAGGTGCCGGTACGAACGCGCCGGCAACAACGTTGCGATCATTAGGTCCTGATCCGTGGAGAACGGCCTATGTGCAAGGATGCCGTCGTCCTACCGATGGCCGTTACGGCGAAAACCCTAATCGTTTGCAGTTCTACTATCAGTTCCAGGTTCTGATAAAGCCTTCTCCAGATGATATCCAAGACCTCTATCTGGGTTCTTTGGAGGCAATCGGCATACCGGTCGCATCGCACGATGTTCGCTTTGTAGAAGATGACTGGGAGTCGCCGACGCTCGGAGCGTGGGGACTTGGCTGGGAAGTCTGGATTGATGGCATGGAAGTTACGCAGTTTACTTACTTCCAACAAGTTGGCGGCTTTGAATGCAATCCTGTTCCCGTTGAGATTGCCTATGGCCTTGAGCGCCTTACTATGTTTGTGCAAGGGGTCAATTCGGTCTATGACATTATTTGGTCACGCGGAAAAGACGGGCTCGTCTTTACCTATGGCGATGTCTATCTTGAGAATGAGAAAGAATTCTCGCGCCACAATTTCGAGATTGCAGACACTGATTTCCTGTTCCAGGAATTTGCTGATCGCGAGAGGGAATGCAAGCGTATGCTTGATGCGGGACTTCCGCTTCCCGCCTATGACTGCGTGCTGAAATGCTGCCACACCTTCAACTTGCTTGATGCGCGCGGTGCGATTTCGGCAACTGAGCGCATGGCTTACATTTTGCGTGTGCGCACCATTGCAAAGGCATGTTGCGAGAAATATATGACTGAAGTCGTGGGACTTGAGCTTCCCGAGTCTACCTCGCCTGAGGGAGAGGGGGCACACAATGGCTAATGCCGAGACAAAGACACTCGCATTTGAAATTGGAACGGAAGAGATTCCTGCATTTGATCTGCAAAAGGCTACCAAGCAGCTTGCCGAGCTCATGCCTTCGGTGCTCGATGACAACAAAATCGAGCATGGTGAAGTTTCGGTGTTTACGACACCGCGTCGCTTGATCGCCATTGTGAAAGAAGTTGCGTGTTCAACGGTTGCTGTTGAGGAAGAACATAAAGGTCCTTCGGTCAAAATCGCCTTTGATGAGGCAGGTAATCCCACAAAAGCTGCCTTGGGTTTTGCACGCGGCAAAGGGGTAGAGGCATCGGAGCTTGTAGTTAAAGAGGAAAAAGGCACGGAATACGTTTTCGCTTATAAGTCTATCCCAGCCATTCCGACTACCGAGCTTTTGCCGGATATCCTTCGTGGCGTGATTGACGCGCTATCGTGGCCAAAGTCCATGAAATGGAACACGTATAAAGAACTCTTCTCGCGACCGGTGCGCTGGATTGTCGCTCTTTTGGGTTCAGATGTTATCAAGTTCTCCTATGCAGGCATTGAATCTTCAAATGAGACATACGGCCATCGCGTGTTAGCTTCTGGACCGTTTAGCATAGATACGGCCGATAACCTTGTTGATGTTGTGCGCAACGCATACGTCATTCCAAGCGAAGGCGAGCGTAAGCGTGTCATTGAGCAGGGCGTTGCCGACATTGAAAAGGCAAACCCGGGATGTGTTGCCACGCTTCCTGAAAAAACGCTGACGGAGGTTATCAACCTATCTGAGTATCCTACCGTGCTCATGGGACAGTTTGACCAGGCATTTTTGAAGGTACCGGAAGAGATTATTGTCGATGCGATGCTTATGCATCAGAGATATTTCCCTCTCTATAAAGAGGGAATGCTCACCAACAAGTTCATTGTGGTCTCCAACGGCGATCCGAAATGTTCAGACATCATCATTGACGGCAATGAGCGCGTTGTCGCTGCGCGTCTCTATGATGCGAAGTTCTTCTACGAGGAAGATTTGAAAACACCGCTTGAGGCGTATGTTGACCGCCTTGATGAGGTCGTATTCCAAGAGCAGCTTGGAACCATGCGCGATAAGACGGCGCGGGTAGAGCAGCTCGCAGAGCGCATGTGTCTTGATGCTGACCTTGCTGCCGCCGAGAAAGGCGAAGTTGCACGAGCAGCTAAACTTGCAAAGGCAGACCTCGTGACAAATGCCGTTGTCGAATTCACGAGCGTACAAGGCATTATGGGCTCCTATTACGCGAAGGCGTCAGGAGAAACAGGTCGCGTTGCCTGCGCTATCGCTGAGCATTATCGTCCGCGTTTTGCCGGAGACAATCCTCCTTCTGATATCGTGGGCAAGGTTGTAGCGGCAGCTGACAAGCTTGATACCATTTGCGGCTTGTTTGCGCTTGGTCAAGCGCCAACAGGCTCTTCTGATCCTTTTGCTCTTCGTCGTTCTGCTCTTGGCATTATTGCCATCATGCAAGATGGTCTTTCCATGTCCCTTGAAAAGATGGTGCGCGCTTCCTTAGATATATATCGTGAGTCCGGCCTTGATTTCAATGTCGAAGACGTATTCCAAAGCGTGATTGATTTCTTTGTCGTGCGTACGAAAGTCCTTTTGCGTGATGAAGGCAATGAAGCCGGTGTTGTCGATGCCGTGCTTGCAGCTGGTGTGTGCGAGCCCATTGAGATTATTGAGCGCACTCGCGCATTAAGCGATGCGATTAAGAATTCGCCTGAGCAGTTTGAAGATTTAGCGACCGCCTATGCCCGTGCAAACAATTTGCGCGACACCACTGCGGGCGAAGATGCTGATCAAACGCTGTTCGATGAAGCGGAGCGGACCCTTGCAGAAGCAATAGATAAGGTACAGACAAAGGTCAACGAAGCACTTGATGGGGGTCTTTATCCGGTTGCTTTGACCCAGCTCGCAGAGCTTCGCAAACCCATCGATGATTTCTTTGAGTCTACGATGATCATGGATGAAGATTTGGCGTTGCGCGCAAACAGAATGAAACTTTTGAATAGTTTTGTGTCTGTTTTTGCACGTATTGCGGATTTCTCGTTGATAGCTCATAAAAAATAGTGTGAAAGAAGTGTGAAAGTACTGAAGGCAGTCTCGCCTGATATGCACGTTACAGTGCATGTTGTAAGGCGGGACTGCTTCATTTTTATCCTCTGCCACTCGTGAATATTTCAATCACCCCAACTTTAAAGTGGCCGACAACTTGTTATCATAGTTGCGTCTTTCGTTCCGAAGGACAGCGCCTTAAGCATAAGAGCTTGGCGCATTGGTTTGCACCGCATGTTCGGTGCGAGATTAAGGAGCTTTGCAGTGTCTGATCAGGTCAAGCGAGTTTATGCCTTCGGCAAAGACGCAGAAGGCAAAAATGTTACCGAAGGTAACAAGGACATGAAAATGGTTCTTGGCGGAAAAGGTGCCAATTTGGCTGAGATGGCCAATATCGGTTTGCCCGTTCCTCCTGGTTTTACTATTACGTGCCAAACTTGCATGGAATATGCAAATGCAGATAACGTCTGGCCCGAAGGCGCTCTTGATGAGATCGCCGAGTATCGGGAAGATCTTGAAAAGCGCATGGGTAAAAAAATTGGCGACTCCAAAGACCCGCTGCTTGTTTCTGTCCGTTCAGGCGCCCCTATGTCAATGCCTGGCATGATGGACACGGTGTTGAATCTTGGTCTCAATGATGAATCTATCAACGGCTTGATCGAGCAGACCGACAATCCCCGTTTTGCGTGGGACAGCTATCGCCGCTTTATCCAGATGTTCTCAAACGTGGTCATGGGTCTTGATGGCGACCTTTTCGAGAATGCTATTACGGCAATGAAGAACGATCACGGCGTTGCTTCTGACACGGAGCTTACTGCTGAAGATCTTCAAGAGCTTGTTGGCGTCTTTAAGAAGATCTTCTCTGAAAACGTAAGCGGCGAAGATTACCCGAGCCTTGTCGTTGATGGCATCGTGCAATTCCCGCAAGATCCGAGCCTGCAACTCCAGCTCGCAATTGAGGCTGTGTTTGGCTCATGGAACAATCCGCGTGCAACTCTGTATCGCGAGAAGAACAAAATTACCGATGACCTCGGCACGGCTGTCAACGTGCAGTCAATGGTCTTTGGCAATAAGGGAAACACGTCTGCCACCGGCGTTGCCTTTACGCGCAACCCTGCAAATGGCGACAAGGAATTCTATGGCGACTACTTGGTGAATGCTCAAGGCGAAGACGTTGTTGCTGGCATTCGT
>CAYPKC010000103.1:0-5603 GCA_964411215.1 uncultured Eggerthellaceae bacterium
ATCGACCCAGAATTTCAAGAAGATGGCGCCCCAATCGATGAGATCGTGTTCGAACTCGTTGATCTCATCATAGCCTTGCGCCCACCGCTCAGGCGGCGTGATCTCCTCAGTGCGCTCAACAAGCACGCGCCCATACCACGAGCGGTCAAACAAAGCCACATGCCCCGCCTTCGGCAAACGCGTCCAATAACGCCACAGATGCGGATGGGCAAGCTCTGGCTTGGTCGGTGCCGGGCTGGGCACAATCGTGTAGGCGCGCGCATCAAGCGCCTGCGCAACACGCTTGATATTGCCGCCCTTGCCAGCCGCGTCCCACCCCTCATACATAATAAGCAGCGGAATGCGTGCTTGATACATAAGATTCTCAAGGCGGAAGAGCTTCTTTTGAAGCTTCTTGAGCTCGCCTTTGTACTCGTCAGGATCAATCGTTAAGGAATGGTTCATGGTCTCTACCTGCGGATAGTCCTTAACGATCTCAAAGCGCGAACTCTCTGGCGCAAACGAATGCTGCGCAGCTGCACGTGCCTCGCCCTCTAACGCCGCCGCATCGGTTGTGGTGGGGTTGATGGCTTCATCAGTGCGGACTTCGAGCACGGCCGTCTCTTCGGCAGCGCGGGCAAGGTCGATTTGCTTTGCCTCAAGGCCGCCTTCAAGGGCATTGACCAACGTTTGCACAATGGTGAGGTTTGCAGAACGTTTGTCTTCGCCATTCAGAAGGATCCACGGCGCGAATTCGAAATTCGACCCTTCGACCAAGCGGTCAAAGAGCGCATAGGCATCATCGTAATCGCGCACGGAAATGAGTTTGCGATCAGTCACACGCCAGCGTGTCTCTTTGTCGTCGTAGAGCTTCTCTAAACGCCTACGCTGGGCTTTCTTGCGCACATGCACAAAGAACTTGACCACGATATAACCATCGCGCACAAGTTGGTTTTCAAAGTCTTCAATGGATTCCAGATAATGGCGCGTGCCTTCTTTAGGAAGCATGAGCTCGGTGGTTGTCATGGCCAACATGAGCTCGGTTGCCTTTGAATACCAACCTCGGTCGTAAAACGTGATGTGGCCACGCTCGCCAAGCGCTTCCCAGAATTCCTTCATCATAGGGTAATACGACGTGACACCATGCTTGCGTCCGGGAAAATCGCGTACCTCGTCAGCGTTGACGTCGGGAGTTACATAGACGCTGGTGGCACGCGCATCTAAGTTGTACATGAGATCAGAAATGCGGGAACCTTTGCCGGCGCCATTCCATCCTTCGAACAGCACAACCAGACCAACGCCATGGTTGATCGCCTGTTGTTGCAACACCACAAGCTTTTCAACCAATGCCTTATAGAGGTCTTTGTACTCCGCTTTGCCGAGCGATTCCTGCGAAAAATCTACGCGCTCTAACATAGCGCCTCCCTCTCAAAGTGCTCTCAAAGACGATCTTTGAGAAGCGTTTCCTCAGGTCGAGGTGATATGTATCGTATCGAACGTACCTACCGTTTCAATCGTGCCGAACGTATCTTTCGTATCTCGCGATTTAGCCGTACCTATCGTTTTAAACCTATCGCCTATTCCAAACTGTCGAGGGCTTCCTCTGCCGTATTCTCATCCGGGCTGCCTGCATCTAAGAACTTTTTACGGGTGACAAAGTTCCATATCGTGACGATTGCCGTTGCCACAATCTTCGAAATCAGATAGCTGATACCGAAGAGACCCGTCATGAACCACATGATCAGGTCGTTTAAGCCGAGTCCCATAACAGAAAGCACAACGAAAATCGCAAACTCGCGGCGCCTGGACATGCCTTCTTTGTGCCGGAACACATAGCGCATCGAGGCCAGATAGTTGAAAATCACCGAAACGATGAACGAAATTGTTGCGCTTAAAAGATAGTTTACGCCGAAGATCTCGGTTAGCAAGACCATAAGGCCGTAATCGATTAAGAAGGCTATGATCCCCACGATGCCGAATCTGATCAACTGTGAGAAGAGTTTTTTCATGAAGCCCGTTTATCGCTTACGCAAGCATTGCTGCTAGCACGTCTCTACCACAGAGGCGATTTCATGGGCATATTTCTCAGCGTCCTCTTGGCTTTGTGCTTCTACCATCACGCGAACGACCGGCTCGGTGCCACTCGGACGCAACAGCACGCGGCCGTTATCGCCAAGGGCAGCTTCTGCGGCAGCGACAACGCTCGCAACTGCTTCGCTTTCTGCGACGGCATGCTTGTCAGCAACCTTCACGTTAATAAGCACCTGCGGGAACTTCGTCATGATATGAGCCGCTTCGGTCACGGTCTTGCCACTGCGCTTGACCGCCGCCATAAACTGCACCGCGGTCATAAGGCCGTCTCCGGTGGTGTTGTGCTCAAGAAGGATCATGTGCCCCGATTGCTCTCCGCCAATGGAGTAGTTGCTCGCGCGCATTTCCTCAAGCACGTAACGGTCGCCCACCTTGGTCTGCACAACGGTGATACCGCTGTCGCGCATGAGATGCGTGAGGCCTAAGTTGCTCATAATAGTTGTGACAATGGTGTTGTTGGAAAGCACGCCGCGGTTTTTCATGTCGATGGCCATGACTGCTTCCATAATGTCGCCGTCAATCTCTTCGCCTTCGGGAGAGACGATCATGACGCGGTCGGCATCGCCATCGTGCGCAATGCCAATGTCGGCGCCGGTCTCTTTGACCAGTTCACGCAGCGGTTCAAGATGCGTTGATCCGCACGCTACGTTGATGTCGTAGCCGTCGTAGTCGTCATTGATGACGTGCACATGGGCGCCCAAGCGCTTAAACGCCTCGGGGCTTGTTGCATATGACGCACCATGACCGGTATCGATGGCAATCGTGTATTCGGAGAAATCGATGCCCTGATCCTTGATGGAAGAAACCGCATGGGTGATATAGATGTCGGTTGGATCTTTGAGCTCGACAGAAAAGCCCAGATCAGAGCCTTGCGGAAGAGGATGATCCGATCCTTCAAGGCCTCCTGCCTTAATGAATTCCTCAATCTTGTCTTCGGTGGCGTCGGGAAGCTTGTATCCGTTGCCGTCGAAGAGCTTGATGCCATTGTATTCAGGCGGATTGTGCGAGGCGGAAATGACAGCGCCGCCGGCTGCATTGAGCTTGCGCACGAGCAGAGCGACCGCCGGAGTGGGAATGACGCCAGCTAGCAGGGCGCATCCGCCCGCGCTTGTCACGCCCGCAATCAACGATGCTTCCAACATATCGCCTGAAAGACGGGTGTCTTTGCCGATCACAATGGTCTTGCCCATAAATACAACGGCAGCTTGTCCAAGCCGATAGGCGATTTCGTTTGTCAGCTCGACGTTCGCAATACCGCGAACCCCATCTGTACCGAAAAGGCGTGCCATTCGATTCCTTTCGCCTATTTACCACGATTCACATACTGAGGGTGCAAACGCACCATGCCTTCGTGAATGGCGATCTCATCTTCAGCCATGCGCGAATTCATCTCAGCTGCGAGTTCATCAAGGGAAATACCGAAGCGCTCGAGGATTACGAGCAGGTGATAGATCACATCGCCTGCTTCGTAACGCATATGGTCGAGCGCTTCGTTATAAAGGTCTTCATCAGAAGTGAAGGTGCGAAGCAGATCGGCTTCTTTTGCCGCAAGCACCGTTTCGCCCGCTTCTTCTGTCAGTTTTTTGAGAAGCGTATCAAGCTTGCCTTCAAGCAAACGATACGTGTAGCTCTCTTCGCCCGCTGATCTTCGGGCAGCAATGGTGTCAGAAAGCACCTCAAGCGACGTACCGATCTGCGAAGAGACTGCACACTCGCCTTCCGGTATGTATGTCTTTTGCACCATAGCCATACGCTTTCTCTTTCGCGGCCTAGCCTAACAGCACTTCGTCGTCGTCATCGTCGTCATCGTCGGTGTCGGCCGGCTGGCTGGGCGCGCCCAACAGGTCTTCGCCGGATTCGGCTGCCTTGTTTTGCGCAGCTTCATAGTCAGCGCTTGTCATGCCGAAGCCGAAGTCTCCCATGCTGCCCAAGATGGCGTCCAGCTCATCAAGGTTGCGCTGGTAGGAGCGCGGCGGCAAGCTCTCACCGAGCATGCCATCATCGTCATGAGAAGTCGGATAACGCGGTGAGTCGCCACCGATCAGCATGGTATCTTCCGGAGAGAACACCATATCAAGCAGCTGCGACATGTCGTCGGTCGTGGCGTTCAGGTCGTCTTCAATCACGTGGAGAAGATCGCGCTCTTCAAGGCCGGCCTTCAGCTCTTCAATAGCTTTGATGCCAATGCCTTCAATGCGCATGAGATCGTCTTCGGTGTGCCCGATCAGATCCTCGACCGTTTCAATGCCTGCCTCAGAGAACTTGTTTGCCCACCTTTGGGATACGCCAAGGTCGTCAAAGATGTACAGGCGAGCCTGCTCGTCGGTCAGGTTGCTGCCTGCCCTGGTCTTTGAGAACGTGTTGTAGATGTTCGAATAGCTTGAGCTCATGGACAGATAGTCATCGCCATACGGCCACTCTTCCGGCTTCGGAAGCAGCTTTTCGATCTCTTGCAGCGCATCAGGTGCGTAATCTGGCAGCGCAGAGTCGTCTGCCTTCTTCTTGATCGGCACACCCTTGTAGGTAAGCGTAACGTCGCGGTAGCGCGAAAGACCCGTGCCGGCAGGGATCGGCTTGCCGATAATGACGTTTTCCTTGAGTCCTGCCAAGCAGTCGGTCTTGCCTTCGATGGCGGCATCGGTCAAGACCTTGGTCGTTTCCTGGAACGAAGCGGCCGAAAGCCATGAATCCGTAGCCAGAGAAGCCTTCGTGATACCGAGCAGAAGCGGCTGGCCTACTGGCGGCTCTTTGCCTTCAGCGATCAGGTTGTTTGCCACCTTCTCGAACTCGAAGCGGTTGACCTGGCGTCCCGGCAGGAAGTCCGAATCGCCCGAATCAAGAACGGCAACCTTGCGCAGCATCTGGCGCGCAATAACCTCGATGTGCTTGTCGTTGATATCTACGCCCTGGGAGACGTACACGCCCTGTACCTGCTCGACGATGTAGCGCAGAGCGGTGTTCGGGTCGGTCAGGCGCAATAAATCATGGGGATTGACAGAGCCTTTTGTAAGCTGCTGGCCAACGCTGACTTCGCAACCATCCACAATGCCGGGCATCATGGTCACGCGCGGCGAGACCACGTACTCGCGCAGGTTGCCCTGCTGGTCATGGATGGTCAGCACCTTCGACGATTTGTCGCCGCCAATCTGCAACGTGCCGGAGATTTCCGCAAGCACCGCTTGGCCCTTCGGCTTACGTGCTTCAAAAAGCTCCTGGACACGGGGAAGACCGTGCGTAATGTCTTCGCCAGCAACGCCGCCGGTGTGGAACGTACGCATGGTAAGCTGCGTGCCCGGCTCGCCGATGGACTGAGCAGCGATAATGCCGACTGCCGTGCCGATATTGACCGGGCGTACGGTGGCAAGATCCCAGCCATAGCATTTCTGGCAGACGCCTTGTTCTGCATGGCAGGTCATGATCGTGCGGATCGTCACATCTTGGATGCCTGCTTTTTGCAGCATCTTGAGCTGATCCATTGATTCAATGTAGTCGCCTGCCTCGAAAAGGATTTCGCCGTTTTCGTCCGGTACCGG
>CAYPKC010000104.1:0-3497 GCA_964411215.1 uncultured Eggerthellaceae bacterium
CCGCGACCCCCACCTTGGCAAGGTGGTGCTCTACCAGCTGAGCCATGTCCGCATCGCTACGATATGTTACTTAAAGCTCTCTTTCATTGCAAGAAAAATTTTCAAAATTCAAAAAGTGCACGTGAGTGAGAATAACTATCTTTTGCGTTGTGTGCGAAAAGTGTGGTTAGTTTCCTACGTTGATAGTTCCTTGCGGGAATATAACCATTAAAACCACGAGCGATACCAAAAAAACAATCGCGCAGACGATAGTAATCCTATCGAGGTTCTTCTCTATGATGCTTGTTCCTGTCTGGGTTGAATACATAGAGCTAGCGATCATTTCTGAGATGCCGGTGCCTTTACCGGAGTGCATAAGAATAAAGATGATCAAACCAATGCCTGACAAGAAAAGCAGTATTAAGAAAATTATGGCTAAAGGTGACAATGTTTCACGCGTCCTTCTTTATATCCTTGCATACGAAGGAAATATTATAGACATGTCCAAACGCCTAAGCAAGCAGACGCCGGAAAGATTTCCGGCGTCTGCTTAAAATGTCTGTATAAGCGTTTAATCTGCTTATAGAGAAAGCTTAGATAGTCTTAATGGCATGACGTGCTGCAATACGTCCAGATGTGTGTGCAAGACCATTTGTCGTACCCGGGCAGTCAAGGTTATACGTGTCGCCAAACAAGCACGTTGCGTCATTGCCAACCGCATAGAGATTACCCGTAAGTACCGGCTTGTAGTCATCATCAACTACCTGGAAGTTTTCATTAACACGGATGCCGCCATCGGTGCAGATGATCGATGGGCCAAGCATGATAGCGTAGAACGGGCCATTTTCGATAGGACGCATAAATTCAGATGCTTTGAAATAGCGGGAATCTTTGCCCGTACCGCACGTATCGTTGTATTCTCTGATTTCTTCCATAGCCGTGTCAAAGGGAACGCCAATTGCCTTAATAAGATCTTCTAAGGTATCAGCCTTCTTTACCGCAGGATCGCCTGCTGCAATGGACTCGGTAATCTCTCCCGTAGGATCAATTGGCTTATTGATGACGATAAAGTCGCCAAGACCGATGTCAGAGCCGTTTTCGATCATGTATTCGAGTTGCTTTTGATCGAAGATGGACCACACACGGCCACCATCAGTAAGGGCAATAGCCGTTCCACAATTTGCAAATGCCTGGCAGATGTCTTCGTTGATGAAACGCTTGCCATGAAGGTTCAACCACAGATTCGGCTGCATGGCCGCGGCCTGAAGCTTGGTGCCGATCATATGATCAGGAACTGCAGGAGCGATTTGCATAACGTCGCAGTCGCGCAGAACGCCGCCGGCCTTCAGTGCCATATCAATGCTATCGCCTGTGTTCTCGGTAGGAACGATGTGCATATTGTTCTTTGCCATATCAGGAATCCAGGAGTACTTCTCAATCTTCTCCGTGGAATTCCCAAAGCCGCCTGCAGCCATGATGACCGCTTTCGTGCCAATCTTGATTTCGCCGTCAGGCGAGTCAGCAATAACGCCCACTACTTTGCCATCTTCGATAATCAGATCTTTTGCCGGTGTTGAGGTGAAGAAGTCAACGCCATTGTTGATGCAAGCACGCTCAAGCACTTCTTGGCAATGAGCGCCAAGGCCTTCAGGGCGATGGAACGTATAGATCTCTTCCGGTTGGTCATACGCATAGATAGTAACATCGGTGTAATTGATGCCGAGTTCTTTGTAGATCTCAATGGTCTCAGCAGAATTCCACACGAAGGCACGGGCAATATCGAAGTTTGCACGGTAGTGCGAATAGTTCATATAGCGCTTGACATGTTCTTCGTGGGTCGGATAATGGGCGCCTTCAGGAGCAGGCTTGCGACCAGGATAGTCGATAATGCCCTTTTCTTGGCGAGCGCGTTGTTCGCTTGATTCTGAAGCACACGTACCTTCAGCGTACACTGCCGTACCACCTGTTTGCTCACATTTTTCAAGGACAACGCACGAGTTGTCTGACTCCGTTGCCACGATGTAAGCAGCTGATTTGCCGGATGCGCCAGCACCAATGACGACAACATCATACTCAACATCAAATTCTGCCATTTCGACCATTCCTTTCTGTGGATATATATCCATCCGTCGAAAACGTTAGATTCATTATAGGTTGAATTGTCGATTATTGAGGTAGGAATAAATTATCCCCTGTCATTTCTTGAGGAATATCAATGTCAAGCGCGGCAAGTATGGTTGGAGCAATGTCGGCAAGCTTTCCAGATTCTTTTTGAAACGTAAGATTTTTTCCTGAAAAATCAATCACGGTAAGCGGCACCGGCGCTGTGGTATGCGCCGTATGGGCACTTCCGTCAGGAGCAATCATTTTGTCAGCATTGCCATGATCTGCCGTGAGAAAGACTATGCCGAAAGCTTCCTTCATGGCAGAAACAACTTTTCCCACGCCTTCGTCAACTGCTTCTACGGCAGCAATGGCTGCTTGCAAAATGCCCGTATGGCCAACCATATCGCAATTGGCAAAATTGACGATATAGACATCGCTTTCATTATTTTGTATGGCTGAAACAAGCGTATCTGCCACAACAGGCTCACTCATTTCAGGCTGGAGATCATACGTGGCAACCTTGGGACTGGGAATGAGAACACGTTTTTCATGGGGTTTCGCGTCTTCTCTTCCCCCATTGAAAAAAAAGGTGACGTGAGCGTATTTCTCAGTCTCTGCAATGTGATATTGGACAAGCCCCTGTTCGGCTAAGACGTCAGCGAGAACCTGCTCAGGAAATTCCTTTTGGAATGCTACGGGAGCGGTGATGGTAGGGTCGTATTCTGTCAAGCACACGAAATTGATATCTAACGCATGGTCACGCTCAAAACCGTCGAATGTTGGATCGATGAGTGCGCGGGTGATTTCGCGTGCACGATCAGGACGGAAATTGAAGAAGATGACGCTATCACCGTCTTTCATTCCCCTCTCTGAGAATGCGATCGGTTCAATAAACTCATCGGTAATGCCATTTGCATAAGAAGCCTTTACTGCTTCTTCCGGTGTGCTGTCACTTTTGTTTTGAGCATCAACGATCGTTGAATATGCTTTCTGTACCCGCTCCCACCTCTTGTCGCGGTCCATGGCATAGTAGCGGCCTTCAAGGGATGCAATAGCAATAGATGACTTGTTCACGCTTTGCGCAGCAATGCGCTCTATGACCTTTTCAAGTTCGACAACATAGTCAATGCCGCTTTCAGGAGGGACATCGCGGCCATCCATGAAGCAGTGGATGGCGATGTTTTGAACGCCCGCATCGACCGCCGCTTGTATGAGCGCATACAGGTGGCTATTTGATGAATGAACGCCTCCATCAGACAACAGACCCATGAAGTGCACATATGAGTTTGACTCTTTCGCCTTGGAAAAAGCTTCTTGTATGACCGCGTTTTCATGCAAGGAGCCGTTTTCGCAGGCGCGATTGATGCGGGTGAGTTCCTGATACACAACCCTTCCCGCACCAATATTGAGAT
>CAYPKC010000104.1:3507-5580 GCA_964411215.1 uncultured Eggerthellaceae bacterium
CATTTGCCCATCAGGCAGACCAACCGCCTCCCCCGAGGCTGCAAGCATAATGGTGGGATAGGTAGCAAAAATGTTGTCGAGCACCGGCGTTTGAGCCTGCGAAATGGCGTTGCCTGAACCCGGCTCGTCAATGCCGAAGCCATCCATGATGATCAGGCAGAGCGGCATCTGCGTGCTCTTGTGAGGTGCTGTCATATTAGAGTGCTGCCTTGATAATCTCGATGAATGATCCAGCCTTCAGGGATGCTCCTCCGATAAGACCGCCATCAATATTTACTTGCGAGAGCAAAAGAGAAGCATTTCCTTCGTTCATTGAGCCACCATAGAGTATTCTCATGCCCTCTGCGATGCTGCTGTCAAACATGTCAGATAAGGTTGCACGAATTGCACCGCATACCTCTTCGGCCTGTTCAGGGGTTGCCGTACGTCCCGTTCCAATGGCCCAGATAGGCTCGTACGCTACGACGACATCCTTTATTTCGTGGGCTTCAAATCCTGCAAATGCTGCGCGTACTTGCTTTGACACGTAATCGAGATAGGTGCCTTCATCGCGGACGGCCAGGGACTCTCCCACGCACACGATAGGATGAATGGGCTGCGTGGTATCTTCAAGGAGCGCTCTTATCTTGAGATTGACATCTTCGTTGGTCTCTCCAAAAAGCGTTCGTCTCTCAGAATGTCCCACAATGCAATAGGTGCATCCGGCATCACGGAGCATAGCCACAGAGATTTCACCGGTATAAGCACCTTTTGGCTCAAAGTAGACATTTTGCGCGCCGACAGCAATCTTCGTCTTATCGAACTCTAATACGGTGAGTGCTGGTTTGAGATCAACATAGGGCGGGCAAATAGCCACATCAACCGTGTCAGCCCAATCGCTTTCAAAGATATTAGAAATTTCTTGCGTGAGCACCACGGCTTCTGCGATCGTGTTGTTCATTTTCCAATTGCCCGCAATAAGGGGCTTGCGAAGTTCTTTTTTCATGGTCTTTCCTTTCTGTTTACTTCAAAGCCTCAACACCGGGCAAAAGTTCCCCTTGGACAAGTTCCATAGAAGCTCCCCCGCCCGTAGAAATAAAGGTCATTTGATCTGACACATTGAATTGATTGACAGCCGCAACCGAATCACCGCCGCCAATGACCGTGTCGGCGGCAGTATTTGCAGCAACGGCAAGGGCAACCGCTTTCGTTCCTTCTTCGAACGGCTTCATTTCAAAGACGCCCATCGGACCATTCCAGAAAATGCAGGCACCTTTGCTAATGGCGTTGCTATAGAGTGCAGCAGTCTCAGGACCGATATCAAGCCCCATCATTGATGCTGGTATGTCATCGACTGATACCGTTTTGGTTTGCGCATCTTCGGCAAATTTGTCAGCAATGACAACATCAACAGGCAAAAGCAACTCAACGCCTTTGTCCTTGGCTTTTTGTATCATGCTTACAGCACGCTCAACCCATTCGTCTTCTTTGAGCGAGGTGCCGACTTCCTTCCCTTCTGCGAGCAGGAAGGTGAAACACATGCCGCCTCCGATAATTAAAACATCGGCTTTATCAAGCAGGGCGTCAATGACCTTGATCTTGTCGGAAACTTTAGATCCGCCGAGAATAGCAACAAAAGGCCTTTTGGGGTCATCCATCATAGAAGTGAGCGTATCAACCTCTTTCTGCATAAGATAGCCAGCAAAAGAAGGCAAATACTCTGCCACACCAGCTGTTGAGGCATGAGCGCGATGGGCAGTACCAAAAGCGTCGTTAACATAGATTTCAGCGAGATCGGCCAATGCGCGAGCAAAGGTTGGGTCGTTTTTCTTCTCTCGTTTGTCAAAACGAATATTCTCGAGCAATAAGACTTCGCCATCCTGCAGGGCATCTGATGCTGCCTTTGCTTCAGCTCCGATAAGATCGCTGCTCAAGGTCACCTCTTGTCCGAGCAGCTCTGCAAGCCTTGCTGCAACAGGTTTCAAGCTGAATTCTTCTTCATAGCCCTCCCCCGTCGGGCGGCCGCGATGGCTCATGAGGATAACGCGTGCGCCATCATTGATCAGCTTGGTAATGGTGGGAAGAGCTGCACGG
>CAYPKC010000105.1:0-5471 GCA_964411215.1 uncultured Eggerthellaceae bacterium
TTAATAAACGCTCCACCGGCTAACTCGGCTCACGGTGGAGCGTTTATCGCAAAATGGTGGGCCCGAATGGATTTGAACCAGCGACCTCACGCTTATCAGGCGTGCGCTCTAACCAACTGAGCTACGGGCCCGCACCGTCTGACGTAAAACCGCCGGACGCAAAAGTGCCTGAATACTTTACAACAAAGTAACGATCATGGTCAAGAAAATATTGAAGGTTAGGTGAACGCCTTCTTTTTTGCCTCTTGTTGCTTTTCTCCCTCTCTTTGCTTCTTTTCACTTCTCAACGTTTCTCATTACGCATCATTACCGCTCATTGCCGCTTATTGCTTCCCATCGCTTCTCATCGCCGCCCATTCCGCTTCATTACACCCTTGTCATGTTTAAACGAAAGCATCCGTTTGCCTCTATACTTAAGAAAACTGGGGCAACAGGCCAAAAAACGACGTCGGCCACAAAAGGAGCAACTATGACTTTGCCGCAATCAGGATGGTACCCGGATCCATCGGGCGATCAATCGCGCCTTCGCTATTGGAACGGCACGGAGTGGACGCCGGATTACATGGACGCGTATGCCGAGTCGTATTCGGACATGACATCCGCAACAACATCGACGTCTTTCGCGCAAAGTTCAGCTGCGGTAGCTGCGGAAGGTACGCAAAGTGCGTCTACGGTAGCTGCAAAAGCTGCGGAAGGCACGCCCGCGGAGTTTTCCACACAGTCATCTCAACCGTCTTCCACAGCCTCTTCTGCGCAAACTCCACCGCCATCGCCTTACGAAACGTCCGCTCAGCAACCGCCATCGCCTTACGGCCCATCGGCGCAACAAACACCGCCTCCGCCTTACACGCCGCCTCAACAAACACCGCCGCCACCCTACACGCCGCCGACACAGCAAACACCACCGGTCTACACGGCGCAACCCGTTTACAACAGCCCGCAAACCTACAACGTCTACACGGGCGAGGGCATGTATCCGCGCTCGCAAGAAGACTGCACGCTGCGCCTCATCGCCTTCATCCTGTGCCTACTGTCAATCGTGTCGCTCGGTTGGTTCATTGTCCCCCTCGCATGGATGATTCCCATGACCGTCCATCTGTGGGGCGTCTACAAAGGAAAATGCCCGAACACGGTCGCTTTTGGCGTATGCACGCTGCTTTTCGTGAACATCGTTGCGGGAATTTTGCTGCTGATTTCGCACAAAGATTACTAACGAAAGCGGAATGGGAGGAACTGTCGGAGCCCAACACGCACCGCGCCGACGCGTCGTGCCGTTACTCCAACGCATCGCCACACCGCGCCACCGCGCCGCCTTTTAGTCGCCAAACCACCTCGCGCAACCCATCCTCTCCCCTTTAGATTACAGAGCGATTGCAAAATTCAACGCATTTCATAACAGGTTTGGCGCAAGGGTCGGGTACTCTAGTTATATGAAAGTAGAATGTACTCACTTTCGACAAGAGACGATATGAACTGATCATCGGACAGGAGGAAAGTATGAACAAGTTTGCCACATTCTTGCTCGGTGGAGCAATTGGTGCTATCGGAGCACTGCTTCTTACCCCGCGTACTGGCGCTGAAAATCGTAGCTATGTCATGGATCAGGCCAACAACTTTGCGAACAATGCTCAGGAAGTCGGCAACCAGGTCAGGGACAGGGTGCAGGACAGCATCAAGCAGGCGACCGACAAGGGTGCCGAGCTCATGGACAACATGAAAACTGCAGCCGGACAGGGCGCGCAGGACGCGAAGAACGCTGTATCCGACGCCGCCACGGCTTTCTCTGATAAGAACGACGAGCTTCGCCAGAAGATCGAAGCGGCACGCGAGCGCATTGCTGCACAGGTGAAGGAAAAGGCTGAAGAGACCGCGAAAGCTATCAACGACAATGCATCAGACGTCGCTGATCAGGCAAAAGACAAGGTCGACGACGCAGCGAAAGCTGCTGACAAGACCGTCGACGAGGCCAAGAAGAAGGCTGACGAAGCTGTCGACAAGGCTACAGACACTGCCAAAGATGCTGCTGAGAAGATCGAGAAGGCTACGAAGTAGTTTGCGCTGTAACGCACTTTCAATAGCACGTTAATAACGTATGAGACAAAGCGGTCGCATGACCGCTTTGTTTTTAAACTGCACGCTAAGCAACCACCCAACCCGCGCGCTCCGACGACCACCACCCACCACCCACCAACACGCCCCAACACGCACTACCACCTCATCACCACTTCCACCCGCCTTTGTATAATTACCCATTATGGAAACATCTCAACTTGAAATATGCGAGCCCGATTCGCTCGACACCAACGACTTGGCAAACAAAAAGGTCTGGATCGGTCGCGCCAGCAAAAAGAACCCTGACGCCCTGAAAAAGGTCGGCCGCATCCACGCCTTCGTCTTCCATCCGTCGCGCCCGCAACTCGTCGGCTTTTTGGTGAAGCGCCCCGACGTCGCGCTCATGTTCCGCCGCCAAGACGAATTCGTCGCGCACAATGGCTTCGACATCATCGACGGAGACATCGTTGTCCACGACGACTCGAAGGCGGTCGGCCGCGCCGCGCTCAAAGACCTGCAGGTCAACCTTGACCACTGCATTTTGTGGTTCGGCCTGCCCGTTATGTGCGAAGACGGCACCGATTTCGGCATCGCCGACAGCGTGACCTTCGACCCCGCCACCGGCCGTGTCATTACCCTCACCGTCAGCCAAGGCTCGACCGCCAACACGCTGCTGGGAAAGCGCACCGTGCCGGGCAATCTCATCCGCGGGTTCAAGCGCGGCATGGGAGCCAAGCTCTGGCTCACCGACGACGATGACGACAACCCCAACGCGCTCGGCGCGCTTCTGGTCGCCGACGCGGTCAAAGACATCGACGTCACTGGCGGCATCGCCGAAAAGGCCGGCGAAGCTACCGCGATTGCCACCGACAAGGTCAAGCGCACGTACAAAAAAGTCGTCAAAAAGGTGAAGCCGCAAGCCGAAGAAGCCAAGGAAGCCGCGGGCAAGGCGGCAGGCAAAGCGGCGGCCGTCGCGGGCGAGGCAATCAAGAAGGGCGCCTACGTCACGGGGCGCCAAATCGCCCGCACAGAGGGCATGTTCAGCCGCTTCAAGGAGGAGTTCGACAAGGCGCTTCATGACGATGATATTTCTAGTACAATGAAGTAACTGTAACCTTTCTACTTAGGAGGAGAAATGCCTAAGATCACAGCAGCTGACGTTCGCGTACCAATGGACGTACCTGCAGATTCGCGAGCAACCTACGTCGAGAACTACCTGAAGGCAACCCGCAACACTGGCCGTTTGATGCTTTTCGCATGCGACCAGAAGATCGAGCACATGAACAAGGACTTCTACGGCGAAGGCATTGATGAAGCCGACGCAAAACCGCAGCACCTGTTCGAGATCGGCAAGAATGGCGTTATCGGCGTTTTGGCCGGTCAGCGCGGCTTGATCGCTCGTTATGCTGCTGATTATCCCGACATTAACTACCTGGTCAAAATGAATTCGAAGACTAATCTGGTCAAGACGAGCCAGGAAGATCCGTATTCGCCGCAGCTCTCCGACATTGAAGCGGTGCTGCAGATGCGCGAAAACGGCGTGAACGTGGTTGGCCTTGGCTACACCATCTACCTGGGCAGCGAGTATGAGTCTTCCATGATGGCCGAAGCTGGTCAGCTTATCGCTCAGGCTCACGAGGCTGGCCTTGTTGTCGTGCTGTGGATTTACCCGCGCGGCAAGGCTGTCACCGCTGAGAAGGATCCGGATCTGATCGCTGGCGCAGCTGGCGTTGCTCTGTGCCTTGGCGCTGACTTTGTGAAGGTCAATCCGCCGAAGCCCGAAGATGGCCGCACCCCTGCTGAGGCGCTGAAGGTTGCTTCCGACGCAGCTGGCCGCACCGGTCTTGTGTGCGCTGGCGGCTCGACCGTTGATGCTGAGACCTTCCTCACCCAGCTCTATGACCAGATTCACATCGGTGGCGCTTGCGGAAATGCAACTGGCCGCAACATCCACCAGCGTTCGCTTGACGAAGCTGTGCGCCTGACCAAGGCAATTTCTGCTATCACGCTTGCTGATTACAGCGTGGACGACGCTCTTGCCGTGTTCAATGGCAAGAAGGAATTCGGCCTGCAGAACGTCTAATGATGCATGCAAAAAGCTAATTGCTTGCATGCAAAAATCTAGCATGAAGTAAGACCGCACCTTGTGTGCGGTCTTTTTTATGTCGCTCTATTGCTGCATATAAGCTTCTTCTATGCTGTTTATATATATCGCTAATGCGACATATTTTATGCAAGCTTCACCAATTATGTTTTTTTCAAAAATCCACATCGTTGTGGAATATCTTCCGAAACTGTGACATTGTTCATAAAGCTGCGCTATTCAGGGCTTCCGTCCATTAAACTCTCATTATGAAAGAACTGCGCATACTCACCATGATTTTCATCGGCCCGGAGCGTCCGGCTGTGCTCGTGCTTGAGCCAGACGAACCCACGGTTGCTGGAAAGTCGCGCATTATTCCTATTTGGATCGGCGCTCAGGAAGCCATGCTCATTGGCACCGCTCTTGAAGGAGCCAAGCTTCCGCGCCCGCTCACGCATGATTTGTTCTTGGACGCCATCACCAATCTTGACGCGCGCGTCGACCACGCCGTGATCACCGACGTGAAGGGTCAGACCTTTTTCGCGCGCCTGTATTTGCGCCAACAAGGCCGCATTATCGAGCTTGACGCGCGTCCTACTGACGCCATTGCGCTTGCCGTGCGCGAAAGTGCGCCATTCTATGTTGCGGAAGAGGTGCTGAACAAGTCTTCGTTCCCGTACATCTTCAAAGAGCCAGCGAACCGCGAACGCGAGATCGAAAAGTTCGACTCGTTCATTCAGAACCTCAACCCCGAAGACCTGCTCTAACGCACTACGCTCTAACGCACTCCCACACCCATTCGCAAATAAAACCAAACCCGTCGCAAAAACAACTCTGCCGCACCCTTTATGGGCACGGCAGAAGCTGATTGTTATGTAGTGCGGCAGAGATTGAGCAGCGGTAGCGCCCCAAAGACCTGCTCTAACCCACCTTAGTCGTCGTTTGTGACAGCAACCGCAGTCACTTTGTCGCCGTCAGCGATGTTCATAACTTTTACACCTTGCGTCGAACGACCCAGTTCACTAATGCCATTCACCGGTGTGCGTACAATGACACCCTCCTCGGTAATGATCATAAGCTCGTCGTCGTTGGACACAATCTTCATCGCAACAAGCAAGCCCTTCTTCTGCGTCATGGTGATGGTGTAGACGCCCTGGCCGCCGCGATGCTGCACCGGATATTCGGACACCGGCGTACGTTTGCCGTAACCCTTCTCGGTAATCACGAACAGGTCGGTGTCGGGCGGCGCGATCTCCATGCCAAGCACGTTCACGCCGGCGGCCACATTCATGCCGCGCACGCCCATGGTGTCGCGACCCATGGAGCGAATCTCGGC
>CAYPKC010000106.1:0-5334 GCA_964411215.1 uncultured Eggerthellaceae bacterium
CGTGGCTCTGGCTCCTACGCCATAGCTATCGAAGGCTATGAGGAAGCTCCGCACGATGTGACGAAGAAGCTCATTGAAGAGTACGAGGCATCACGAGCTTAATCATAGGCGCTTTATGCGTTGCAGCTCTTTTGTGCGGTAAACGCATTTCATGACAAGGGTGTTTAGTGCATCCTGCAGAAGAAGTATCAGTTATCCCCCTGCTTTTGGCAGGGGGATATCTTTTGGAATGCCATTCATCGTGCCATTCCACCGTACTGCATGTTGCCTGCCCTTTTCTATGAAAACCTTATGGAGAATTTTCATATAATTGAGGCACGATACGGATGGCATATGCCATCAACATGGGGGAGACGAAAAAGCGTACGTGTTTACGCATGTACACGAAAGAGGGGATGTATGAAGCCAGGTAAAACTATTATTTACAGCTTCTTTGTAGGTGGCTTGTTTGCCCTTATCGCGCAAACGCTTCGTACCTTTTGGGATTTCATGCTTATTGGGACGCCCATGGAGTTCTTCTGTGGTGGCGCAACCCTCGTCAGCATGGGCTTGATCGGATGCGTGCTTGGCGGATTTGCCATCTATCAGTACGTTGAGGAATGGGCTACATTTGGAGCACTCCTTCCGTTCTCAGGCTTTGCTATGGCAGTCGGTATGAAGGCTGTCGGTCCATGGACAAAAGCCAACGAGAAAATGGGCAAGTGCGTTTGGAATGTCGTATGGTTTGTCGTATGGTTCAACGTGGTCTTTGCGGCAATCTGTATAGTGTTAGGACTTTTGTGCGGGCTGGGAGGCGCCCAGCTGCATGCCGATATGGGCGTGCCGAAGACAGAGGGTCCAATGCTCTTCTTCTGGGCATTTGTTGTTGGCGGCATTCTCGCTATGATCTTCCAGATTATTTTTGTTGCCGTGAAAAGCATTACCAACAAAGTCACTCCGCTGCATATCCTGATCACGGCATGGATGGTGGGTGCAATTTTGGCACCCGTTGGCATTTCAGGCGCATTGGCAAACTTCTCCGGTCAGGGCTTTTCAGTCATGATCACGGTCGGCGGCTACAATATGTACAATGTCGGCCTTGATCTTTTCTACGGTCATATTGACACCGCGCTTTTGCATCTGGGCTCATTCATGCTTGCTGTTGCTGGTCTTGCAGTAACGGCGCTCTTCACGTTCTGGATTTACAACGGCGTCAACGGACGCAAGCCTCTCGAACTCGTCCATGCAGAGAAAGCTATGCATTCTCTGGTTGAACTTGGCTATGACGTTTCTACCATTAAAGCGAAGAATGTCGAAGAGCTTGAGGGTTTCGATGAGAGTGACGACAATGCAACGCCTCTCGGTACTCAAGAAAGTGCTACTGTCTCGTAATAAGAGAGGCAGACATACGCATCTTACGTGATATTCTAATCAGGCACTCGTATGCGGGTGCCTGATCGTTTGCAAGGGGGGCTCATATGGGACATGGCATGAGCAAAAAGAAAGAAATGAGAATTGCTGAGTTGAAGGTTGCCAAAAAGAGAGCCTTCTGGCGTGCTGTTATATGCCTTGTTGTCATCATTGCGCTGCTTGCCCTTAAAACACTGCTATTTAACCTGGGTGTAGAGTGGGTCTCTTCCACCGAGGTAAATCTTGCTCTCTTCATTATTGTTATTGTTGCGGCCGCTGTTACCGGAACAGGCCTAAGCAAGATGAAGAAAGCGGGCGATGAGTTAAAATTCATCTTGTCGAAAAATAAATAGAACAAATGTTCTCTTTTGTGCTATACTGGGGAGCATCACGAACCAGTACA
The DNA here is from genome assembly GCA_964411215.1 of uncultured Eggerthellaceae bacterium. Taxonomy (GTDB): domain Bacteria; phylum Actinomycetota; class Coriobacteriia; order Coriobacteriales; family Eggerthellaceae; genus MGBC163016. The sequence continues at coordinate 1,793 of CAYPKC010000106.1, forward strand.
AGCGCACTTCCATAGTGTCCGCGCTGAATACGGCAACCCTCCGTAGTCCATACAACGCTTGTATATCTCGAATTCAAGGGATAGTAAAGGAGTGTTGTTATGGCATCTCAAGTAATCAATGAACAAGACGTGACTACGGTCTATAGCGCCTTTCTCTCCTGCGACAAGCAAAAGTTGATAAATGAGCTTATGCGGCACGGCAAGTCTGCGCTTTCTCAATCTGCGTCCCCTGAAGCAGTGCCGTCTGCATTCACACAGACTGAACCTGCACCATTTCAATCCACGCAAACACGCAGTGTTCAGTCACAGCAGGTAATGCAAGCGCGTGAAAGACAGATCGGCGCTTTCCTTAAAACTGTAGAGCAAGCGTGCCCTCGTTTCGAGAACGTTTCACATACCATCCTTATGCCTCCTGATTATTGCCTGCCTGCGTCATGGAGTGCAGCTTCTCTTGAAAACATACTTGCCACACGTATCGCTTTGCCAGTCACATTGCAGCGCGTCAAAGTTCATTCCATCATTGCACGGCTGCTCATACGGTCCATCGAATTCACGTTTGTCTAACGCTCAACCCAAGATGGGAGCGCTTTCATACACCTGTATCGTTTAACGCGGTTGAAACATGTGCCTTATACGTGCGTAACATTGCTTGTTTACTCTTTTACAAGCAGCGAGCTTCCGCAGCCTTAATTGTCATGAGGCAAAACGAGAGAAACCGTTATGCACGGAATAGTAATTCGGGAGGGCAAATGCAGAAGAAATCATTACGAGAAGGCGATGTAAGGATCCCTTCAGGATGCGCTATTGCTGGCATCATAGATAAAAGTGGCGCGTGTCACGACGGAACCGATATCTTAAAGTCCATTGCCCTTATGCATGATCGCGGCAATGGTCTTGGCGGCGGCTTCGCCGCGTATGGCATCTATCCTGAATACAAAGACCTCTACGCCTTCCACATTATGTATGAGTCCCATGAATCTCGTGCCAAGGCGGAAAGCTATCTCGATCAATATTTCATGATCGAAAAACAGGAACGTATTCCCACCGAAAGCGTCAGTCCCATCAAGAATCCTCCCGACATTTGGCGCTATTTTGCAAGCCCTCATCCCATGCGGCTCAACATGAGCGGCCTTGATGAGCAGGAATACACTATGCAGCACGTTTTCTTTATCAATGGCCAAATAGATGGCGCTTTTGTCGCTTCTTCTGGCAAAAACATGGGCGCGTTTAAAGGGGTGGGCTATCCCGAAGATATCGGTGAGTTCTACAGGATTACTGACTATAAAGCATGGGAATGGACAGCTCATGGCCGCTTCCCGACCAACACGCCGGGTTGGTGGGGCGGCGCCCATCCGTTTACGTTGTTGAATTGGTCGGTTGTCCATAATGGAGAGATTTCAAGCTACGACGCCAATCGGCGTTATGTCGAACAGTTCGGTTATGATTGCCGCCTTCAGACAGATACCGAAGTTATCACGTACCTGTTCGACCTTTTAGTTCGCCGCCATGGGTTCTCCCAAGAAATGGCCGCGCATATTATGACAGCCAGTTCCTGGGACGACATAGAGTGCATGAGCCCAGAGCGCGCCTCATTTGAAACAGCGCTGCGCACAACATACTCTTCAGCGCTGGTCAACGGTCCCTTCTCCGTCATATTGGGATCCGACGAAGGCCTTGTTGCCATTAATGATCGCCTCAAGCTTCGCGCTTTAATGGTGGGCGAGAAAGACGACATGGTATATCTCGCAAGTGAGCAAGCCGCTATAGAAGTAGTCTGTCCTGACGCTCAAAACATTCGCTCGATTGAAGGAGGCGTTCCGCTTGTCATTCAATTGAACGAAGTAGCCAAGCGCAAGCTCGAAGAATCATCTGAAAATAGTCCGACGGAAGCTCCTTTCAAGCATGAGATAGGGGTCATGCCACCGCAGCGCAAGGAGTTGTACCAGTATGCTTGATTATGTTTTACCCCGTTATAAAGTTTTAAGAGATCGCGAGGAATGCATTCAGTGCGGTGTGTGTGAGCGTTCCTGCGCCAATGAGGTTCATACCGTTGATACTGAGCGAGGCAAAGTCATTGCCGATCATGCAAAGTGCGTCAATTGTCAGCGCTGTGTCGTTATGTGCCCTACAAAAGCGTTGGCTATCACCAAGTGGCCTCAAGTCGATAGCGGATCTCGAAATTGGACTCTTGCCTACATGCAAGATATCGCAAAGCAAGCACAAACAGGTGCGGTGCTTCTTGCCTCAATGGGCAACCCTGAACCGTATCCCATCTATTGGGATCATCTCTTGCTGAACGCAAGCCAAGTTACCAATCCTTCGATTGATCCTTTGCGCGAACCCATGGAGACAAAGGTGCTCTTGGGAAGCAGACCGAACATGCTCAAAGTCAATGAGCGCACCCATGCGTTAGTGAATGGCCTGCCGCCACAGCTCAAGCTTGATGTGCCGCTCATGTTTTCTGCAATGAGCTTCGGATCAATATCGCTCAATGCACAAATGTCTCTGGCGATGGCTGCAAAAGAGCTCGGAACGTATTTCAATACAGGAGAAGGCGGCCTTCATAAAGATCTTGAGCCTTATAAAGACAGAGCAATTGTCCAAGTTGCCTCGGGTAGATTCGGCGTTGATCCCCATTACCTCAACGCGGGAGCTGCCGTTGAAATCAAAATCGGGCAAGGAGCAAAACCTGGCATTGGCGGACATCTCCCAGGAGAGAAAATCAATGCGGAAGTATCTAGAACACGCATGATTCCCCAGGGAACCGACGCTATCTCCCCGGCACCGCATCACGATATTTACTCCATCGAAGACCTTCGCCAGTTGATATTCTCGCTGAAAGAGGCTACCCGCTACGAGAAGCCTGTCTCGGTAAAAATAGCAGCTGTCCACAATGCTGCAGCCATAGCGTCAGGCATGGCGCGGGCGGGAGCAGACATTATTGTGGTTGACGGCTTTAGGGGAGGCACAGGAGCTGCCCCAAAGCGCATCCGCGATAACGTCGGTATTCCGATTGAGCTCGCCCTTGCCTCCATTGATCAGCGGTTGAGAGACGAAGGCATTCGATCCACGGTCAGTGTTGTTGCGGCTGGTTCTATGAGAAGTTCTGCCGACATTGTGCGCGCGATTGCTCTGGGTGCAGATGCTGTCTACATTGCATCCGCCGCACTTATCGCTTTGGGGTGCCATCAGTGCGGAGATTGTTCAAGTGGCAAATGCAACTGGGGTATTGCGACACAACGTCCCGACCTTACCAAACGACTCAACCCAGAAATTGCAGCAGAGCGTGTCGTCAATCTTGTCCGTGCGTGGAATCACGAGATTAAAGAAATGATGGGCGGCATGGGTATCAACGCTATTGACAGCTTGAAGGGAAATCGCCTCATGCTCAGAGGCGTTGGGCTCAATGAAAAAGAACTTGAAATACTTGGCGTAAGCCATGCAGGGGAGTGAGAGCAGTGAAAAGGGTTTATGCAATCGAATCATGGTGCGTTAATTGCCGGCGATGCGAAGTGGCATGCAAAACATTTCACTCTGACTTT
>CAYPKC010000107.1:0-5298 GCA_964411215.1 uncultured Eggerthellaceae bacterium
AAGGTGGCTTCATACCCGGCGTCAGACCTGGTTCTGCAACGGTTGCCTACATTAAGAATACGTTGAGGCGTATTACGTTGCCCGGCGGCATCTTTATCGCCGTCATAGCGGTGGTCCCAACGATCATATTCTTCTTCACGAATAACCAGCTCATTCAATCCTTTGGCGGCACGTCCATCCTCATTATGATCGGCGTTGCCCTTGATACGATGAGCAAGGTCGAATCACAGCTGAAGATGCATAATTACGACGGTTTCTTTAAATAGGGGGTAAGTAATGAATATCGTATTGCTCGGTGCTCCTGGTGCCGGCAAGGGAACGCAGGCAGCAAAGCTGGTTGAACAAGAAGGTCTGTGCCATATTTCTACCGGTGATATTCTACGTGCGGCCGTTAAAAACCAAACGGAGCTTGGTAAAAAAGCCAAGGAATATATGGATGCAGGCGAACTTGTTCCTGATGAGTTGATCATCGATCTCATGCGTGAGCGTATCCAGCAACCAGATACGGAGCGCGGTGTGATTCTTGACGGATTCCCGCGTACGACCACGCAAGCAGTCGCCCTCGACGGCATGTTAAGCGAGCTGGGACGTCCGCTTGATGCTGCTCTGCTCATCGACGTTGATCCGGAAGTCATTGTGAAACGCTTGTCTTCAAGACGTATGTGTAAAAGCTGCGGCGCAATAGGTACCGTAAGCGACGGCCCCACCTGCAAAGCATGCGGCGGAGAAATGTATCAGCGTGATGACGATAACGAAAAGACGGTGCGCAATCGTCTTGACGTGTATGAAAAGTCAACCAGTCCGCTCATTGACTACTATCATGGCTGCGATCTTCTGAAAACCGTTGATGGCGACCGCGACCCTGATGAGGTTTATGCTGACGTAAAGGCAGAACTTAACCTGTAGTGCATAAATCTTAGTACTCAGCCATACTAATCACCCAGGTAAAGCCCCATGAGAAGTCATGGGGCTTTATAATTGAATGATGCCAACCTTCCGTGAGAACATAGCATATTTCCTCAGGAAGTACGTTTATCCTCAAAGAGCAAAGATTGCTCATATTGCAAAGGCGCTTGTGTTGTTATGCGCTCTTTCGTTGGCACTTGAAGTCTTTATCTTCAATTTCAACTATTTTGCCTCATCTGGCCTTGATACGATCAACCTTGAAAAACGCATCACGCTTAAGAAGAATACGAATGAAACGTTTAACTTCACTGAGGTCAATCGCGAGATCGAGTTCAATAATCTCAATACAGAAGTCGATAACGTTGGTATTTTCTTTGTAACGAACCAGCCTGCACAGAATCTGCCGATAAAGATTCTCTTTACCGATGAAGCACACCTTCGCTATTTTGATTCAACGGAATACACCGAAGGCGTCCCCATCGTCAATATTGCGACAAATGCGCGCGAAAGCCAAATTGTGAGCCTGAACACGACCGGTGTCGTCAATAGTTTGAAGATCTCCATTGTTGGCGATGAGGTGCAATTTCCAATCACGCTCAAAACGGTCGAGCTTAATGCCCATTACCCTTTCCGGTTTAACACACTCAGAATGCTTGCCGTCTATGGCGTCTTATTGGTGATATTTGCCTTCAGGCCACGCTCTGCCATTTACAAACTCTCTATTGTAAAGAATCCTCGTAAATCAAAAGCAGCCATTATTGCGACCGTTGCTATCGAATGTGTGCTGGTGACAAGCTTTTTGTTCTATGGATCAAACCTTGTCGGTGTTGCCACCTCAAGTTATAACTACGGCGAATGGGATCAGTCGTCCCTCATCAATACTTATGAAACGGGCGGCGAGAACGCCCAACAGTATGCAGAGCTTGCGCGCGCTATGGCGCATGGACAGTTGTATCTCGAGGAAGAGCCACCCGATTGGCTTAAAGAGATGGATACGCCGTATGACAAAGGCGCGCGTGATGAAGCACAAAAGGACACAGGAGAGCCGTACCTCTTCGATGTCGCCTACTATGATGGAAAGTACTACGTATACTTCGGCGTTGTACCAGCGCTTCTGTTCTATCTTCCGTTCTATTTGATAACGGGAGAGAACTTTCCGACGGCCATCGGTGTCTTGATAGCAATCCTTGCGTTTATCTTAGGGGTATCAGCTCTCCTTGATAGATTTGCGCGCTATCATTTCAAGAAGGTGTCACTTGGCATCTATCTTCTCATGCAGATAGCACTCATTACTGGCTGCGGCATTCTGTATTTGATAAAGTTCCCTACGTTTTATTCGTTGCCCCTTGCCTGCGGCTTGGCGTTTTCCGTGTGGGGATTGTACTTTTGGATGCGCGGTCGCGCCTCCAAGAAGGCAACGACCAAATCACGCTGTATCAATTTCTTCATAGGATCGCTCTTCATGGCGCTCGTTGTGGGGTGCCGTCCTCAACTTCTGCTCTTATCGCTTTTAGCTTTCCCGCTTTTCTGGCGGCCTTACATAAAAGAGCGGCGACTTTTCAAAAAGCGGGGGCTCCTTGAGTTCTTATGCCTCATAGCACCGTATGTGCTCATTGCCGTTGGCATTATGCTGTATAACCATGCGCGCTTCGGTTCCTTCACCGACTTTGGCGCAAACTACAACCTGACCGTGAACGACATGACGCAACGCGGATGGATTTTCGGAAGGTTCGCCCCAGCCTTTTTTGCCTATTTCATTCAATTGCCAAACGTAAGCGGAGTCTTTCCGTTCTTGCAACCAGTTGACTTCGCGACAACCTATATGGGACAAACGATTAAAGAAGTCACGTTTGGCGGCATTTTCGCTTGTTATCCCGTTTTGTGGATCCTGTTCTTTGCGGCTCCTATATTGCGCATGCGCAATAACCAGCGCGAAACGAAAACGATCTCAGGCGTTATCTTTGTGCTTGTCGTCTCAGGCATCATCATAGGCCTTGTTGATGCCCAGATGGCAGGTATATTGCAGCGCTATTATGCTGACTTCTCCTTTATGTTCTTTGCCGCAATTGTTTTGTTGGTCTTTATCGTCAATGAGAATCTTGTTGAATTGAAAGAGACTTCTCAAGTACAAGAGCCTCGTCGGCTTTTAGGCAACGGTATGCGCTCTTCTCTCAAGCATCCGCTGCATGCCATAGCGCAAGGGGTAAAGATCAAAAGACGCAAGCATAACCTCTATAAAGATCAAATACTCTATCAGCCTGGGCGCCTTGCACGCGATCTATTTACCAAAACACTCATCGTGCTTGTCACCATTGGAGTCATCTACAGCTCACTTCTCTGTTTTGTTCCAGAAACCGGATGGTATTCTAATATCTATCCGTGGGCATATCAGAACCTCTTAGATTCTGTTATTTTCTGGAAATAGCAAAAGATAGTAGGCAGCGCACAACTTAGTTATTATCATGTGAGGACATTTTTCCAACCGTAAAACGAAAGGATCGGCAATGGTATTCATCGTCGAAGACGACTATCAGTCAATGAGTCGTACGGCCGCAAACGAGATTGCATCATGCATAAAAGACAATCCCTCATGCACGCTTGGTCTTGCTACCGGCTCAACCCCCATCGGGTTGTATGATTGCCTTGTTCAAGACTTTGAAGCAGGTGAAATCTCGTTTAAAGAGGTCACGACATTCAATCTGGATGAATACTGTGGCATCGATGGGCAAAACGATCAAAGCTATCGCTATTTCATGAATACGCATCTCTTTGATCGTGTTGATATCGACAAGGCTCAAACCCACGTGCCTGATGGCATGGCAAAGGATGCTCAAGCGGCGTGCGAGCACTATGAGCAAGCGATTATCGATAACGGTGGTATTGATATACAGCTTTTGGGTCTTGGGCACAATGGGCATATCGGCTTCAATGAGCCCTGCGACCATTTTCCAAAAGCGACCCACGAAGTAGCACTTACCGAGAGTACTATTCAAGCAAACAGCCGTCTCTTCAACTCCATTGAAGAAGTGCCCGTGAGCGCCTATACCATGGGTATTGGCACCATTATGGCAGCTAATAAGATCGTTGTCGTAGCCAGCGGTAAAGATAAAGCCGACATTGTTAAACGCGCTTTTTACGGAGAGGTGACGCCTGAAGTGCCGGCCTCTGTGCTGCAGTTCCATCACAATGTCGTTGTCGTGGTCGATAAAGAGGCTGCATCAGAGATACTCTAGCAAAAGGTGTAAAGCTGCGTCAGGGGCGTCATAACGCTTTACCTGCGAAGAAATTTGCTTCTTCGCAATTGACATCATTCAATCAGAAAAGGAAGTTTAGTGAAACAAAAGATAGCCTGTATTCAAGGCGGTAAAGTCTTTGATGGCAAAGACTTTACCCATACCGATATCCATATTCAAGATAACGTAATTTCAGATACGCCTGGGAGCGGAGATACGCTTGATGCAAGCGGCTGCTATGTGATACCGGGACTTATCGACATCCATTTTCATGGAAGCGCCGGTGCAGATATGAGCGACGGCGATGCTGAAGGCCTCCATAACATGGGTCGCTATGAAGCTTCTCGCGGCGTGACGGCCATGTGTCCTGCCACCATGACGATCTCTCACGAACAACTTGAGCAAGCGGCGCGTGCTGCTCACGAATATGAGCCGAATGAAGATGAAGCGGACCTTGTGGGTATCAACATGGAAGGCCCCTTTATCTCACCCAAAAAGGTAGGAGCGCAAAATCCAGAGTATGTCCGAAATCCTGACGTTCAAGAATTTAGACAGTTGCAAGAGGTATCAGGAAATCTCTTTAAGCTCGTCGATATTGCTCCAGAAGAAGAGGGTGCGCAGGCATTTATAGAAACCTTGAAAGACGAGGTATGCATCTCACTCGCACATACGTGTACCGATTACGAAACCGCAGAGCGTGCTTTTGCTGCAGGCGCTCGTCATATGACGCATCTGTACAATGCCATGGATCCTATGCATCACAGAAATCCAGGACCCATCCCTGCTGCTGCAGAACATAAAGACGTGAGAGCTGAGATTATCTCCGATGGTATCCATATCCATCCTGCCATGGTGCGTCTTGCTTTTAAGATGTTTGGCGATGACAGAATGATCATCATCAGTGACACGCTCAGAGCAGCAGGCCTTGGAGATGGCACCTACGATTTGGGCGGCCAAGACGTTTGTGTCAAAGGATATGAGGCACGCATTGAAAATGGAGCACTTGCGGGCTCCGTAAGCGATCTCATGCGTTGCTTTACCGTTGCAGTAAAAGACATGGATATTCCGCTTGTGAGTGCGGTTAAAGCCTGTACTATCAATCCAGCTGAGGCAATCGGGGTAGATGATAGGTATGGCTCTCTTGATATTGGTAAAGTAG